>DYFO01000002.1 GCA_020725145.1 Symbiobacterium thermophilum | reverse complement strand
TCGAGCTCATCACCCCCATCGCCATCGAGGAAGGTCTCCGTTTCGCCATCCGCGAGGGCGGCCGCACCGTGGGAGCAGGCGTGGTCACCTCGATCATCGAGTGAGTGCGGCAGGCAGCGGGAGCGCTTGATTCGGGGAGGTTTTTCACGGTGGCGGACCAGAAAATCCGTATAAGACTAAGGGCCTTCGACCACAAGGTGCTGGACCAGTCGGCCGAACGGATCGTGACCACCGCGCGGAAGACGGGAGCTAGGGTTTCGGGCCCTGTCCCGCTGCCGACGGAAAAGAGCGTTTACACGGTCCTGGTGGCTCCCAACGGCGAGAAGGATATCCGCGAGCAGTTTGAGATGCGGACGCACAAGCGGCTCATCGATATCCTCGATCCAACCTCCAAGACGGTGGACGCGTTGATGAAGCTGGACCTGCCGGCCGGGGTGGATATCGAGATCAAGCTCTGACCCCGGAACGGGAGGAGGGGTGAGGCGGCATGACCGCAGGTATTCTTGGGCGCAAACTGGGCATGACGCAAGTATACGACGATGCCGGTCGGGCGATACCGGTAACGGTGATCGAGGCCGGACCGTGTGTCGTAGTGCAGAAGAAGACGCCCCAGTCCGACGGCTACCATGCCCTGCAGCTAGGTTTCGGCGAGATCCGCCCCAGGCTGGTCAACCGCCCCCTGCAGGGGCACTTCCGAAAGGCGCAGGTCAGGCCAGTACGGGTGCTGGCCGAGGTGCGAAGCCAGGAGCCTTCTCCGCACCAGGCGGGAGAGGAGGTCCGTGTCGACATCTTCAAGGCCGGCGACCTGGTGGACGTGACGGGAGTCTCCAAGGGTAAGGGATTCGCAGGAGGTGTGCGCCGGCACGGCTTCGGGCGTGGCCCGATGGCCCATGGCTCCAAATACCACCGCGGTCCCGGGTCGTTGCAGTCCCGGGCGGCTGCCCGGGTGTTCAAGGGCCGAAAGCTCCCCGGTCACCTCGGAGCGCGGCGCACCACCGTGCAGAACCTGCTGGTTGTCAGGGCTGACCCCGAGCGCAACCTGTTGTTGGTAAAGGGAGCGGTACCCGGGCCAAGGGGCCAGTGGTTGACCATCCGGCGAGCGGTCAAGGCGCCCCGGTCGGGAGACTGAGTAAGGAGGAAGGGCGACATGCCCAAGGCAGCGGTGTTCAATCAAGAGGGCGAGCCGCTCGGCGAGACGGAGCTTTCCGGCTCGGTCTTCGGAACCCAGGTGAACGAGCACCTGCTTTACGAGACGACGGTGATCATGCGGGCCAACCGCCGGGTAGGTACCGCCTCCACGAAGACGAGGGCGGAAGTCAGGGGCGGCGGGCGCAAACCCTGGCGCCAGAAAGGCCTGGGCCGCGCCAGGCACGGCAGCATCCGTTCCCCGCTTTGGCGAGGAGGGGGAGTGGTGTTCGGTCCTTCTCCGCGCGACTATCGCCACGCCCTACCGCGCAAGGCTCGCCGTGAAGCCCTGCGTTCGGCACTGTCGGCACGGGCTCGTGAGGGCGGTATCGTGGTGGTGGAGGAGCTGTCGCTGGAAAGACCGCGCACCGCGGCGGTGGCCAGACTTCTCGAACGCGTGGGCGCTACCGGCCGCACCCTGTTGGTGACGGGCCGGCCCGATGCCTTGGTAGCCCGGTCGGCCCGAAACCTGCCGGCGGTCACCTCGCTGCCGGTGACCAACCTCAACGTGCTGGACGTGATGGCACACGACCGGTTGGTCCTCACCCGGGACGCCCTTACCTGGCTGGAGGAGGCGCTGGCGCCATGACGAACCCGCGCGAGATAATCCTGCGTCCGGTGATGTCGGAGAAGACGACCGCCCAGATGGCGGACGGCAAGTATACCTTTATTGTGGCACCGGATGCGACCAGGGTCGAGATCCGCCAGGCCGTCGAAGACATATTCAAGGTGAAGGTTCAGAAGGTGAACACCCAGCGCCGATTGGGCAAGATGCGTCGCATGGGGGTTTTTACCGGGCGCCGCCCGACGACCAAGAAGGCGGTGGTCACCCTCGTCAGGGGACAGACCATCAAGTTCTTCGAGGATCTACGGTAGGTGCTGGCGGTGGGGAAGGGAGCAGGTAACGGTGGGCACCAAAAGCCATAAGCCGACCTCGCCCGGACGCCGGGCGATGACGGTGTCGACCTTTGAAGAGATAACGCGCCAAAGACCGGAAAAGTCGCTGGTGCGTCCGGTCCGCAGCAAGGCGGGCAGGTCCAACCAGGGCCGGATAACCGTGCGCCATCGCGGCGGTGGCCACAAACGGGCCTACCGGGTGATCGATTTCCGGCGCGACAAGGATGGAGTACCGGGCAAGGTGGTGTCCATCGAATACGACCCCAACCGGTCGGCGCGCATCGCCCTGATTCACTACGCCGATGGCGACAAGCGTTACATCCTTGCCCCGCTGGGACTTGGGCCGGGGGACCGGGTCATGTCGGGGCCCGGGGCGGACATCAAGCCCGGGAACACCCTGCCCCTGGCCAACATGCCGCTGGGCACCCAGGTTCACAACATCGAGCTCAAGCCGGGCAAGGGAGGCCAACTGGTCCGCTCGGCGGGGTCGGCCGCACAGCTGATGGCCCGGGAAGGTGGTCAAGTGCTGCTGCGCTTGCCTTCGGGCGAGCTCAGGCTGGTCGACCAGCGGTGCCGGGCTACCGTGGGGCAGCTCGGCAACGTCGAACACGAAAACATCAAGCTGGGCAAGGCAGGGCGCAGTCGGTGGCTCGGGATAAGGCCGACCACGCGGGGAGTGGTCATGAATCCGGTGGACCATCCCCACGGCGGTGGCGAGGGGAAGTCACCCATCGGCCGCAAGCAGCCGGTAACCCCCTGGGGCAAGCCGACGCTGGGCTACAAGACCCGGAAGAAGGGCAAGGCTTCCGACAAGTACATCGTCAAGCGCCGCAAGTAGCGACGGGAGGTATGAGCGGTGGGGCGGTCGCTCAAGAAGGGGCCGTATGTGGATGAGAAACTGGCCGCAAAAATCCGCGAGCTCAACGCAAGAAACGAGAAGCGGGTGATAAAGACCTGGGCGCGTGCCTGCACCATCATACCCGAGTTCGTCGGCCACACCATCGCGGTGCATGACGGTAGAAAGCACGTTCCCGTCTACATAACCGAGGACATGATCGGGCACCGGTTGGGGGAGTTCGCTCCCACCCGGACGTTCCGCGGCCACGGGCACCACACTGAGCGGTCCACCGCTCTCAAGTAGGCCCGCGGCGAGTTGTCGAGGAGGGTGCGCAGGTGGAAGGGAGAGCGGTGGCCCGCTACATACGTGTCGCGCCGAGCAAGGCGCGGCTGGTGATGGATCTCATCCGCGGCAAGCCGGTGGAGCAGGCGCTGGCCATCCTCAGATTCACTCCGAGGCGGGCGTCGCCCATCATTGAAAAAGTCTTGCGCTCGGCGATTGCCAATGCCGAACACAACCACGACCTTGACCGCAGCGCGTTATACGTTGCTAAGGGAACCGTGGACGAGGGCCCCACCCACAAGCGGTGGCACCCGCGCATGCGGGGGCAGGCTTTCCCGATCAAGAAGCGGACCAGTCACATCACCGTGGTGGTTCGGGAAAGAAAGGAGTAACACCTTGGGACAGAAGGTGCATCCTAGAGGTCTGCGCCTCGGCATCATCAAGGACTGGGACGCCCGGTGGTTCGCGAGGGGACAGGATTATGCCGAGCTCCTGCACGAAGACATGGGCATTCGCCGACTCATCGACCGGCGCCTGTCGCAGGCGGGGATATCCCGTGTCGAGATCGAGCGGTTTGCCAACCGGGTGAAGGTCACCATCCACACCGCCCGCCCAGGCATGGTGATCGGCCGTGGCGGAACGGGAGCGGAGGCGCTCAAACAAGAACTCGAACGCTTGACGCACAAGCAAGTCTCGGTTAACATCTTGGAGGTTCGCAGTCCGGAGATCGATGCCAAGCTGGTGGCCGAGAACATAGCCTCTGCCCTCGAGAAGCGGATATCCTTCCGACGGGCCATGAAGCAGGCCATCACCCGTGCCATGCGGGGCGGGGCCAAGGGGGTCAGGGTGATCGTATCCGGCCGACTCGGAGGCGCCGAGATCGCAAGGTCGGAGCGCAGCTGGGAAGGGACGGTGCCCCTGCATACCCTGCGCGCGGACATCGACTACGGGTTCGCGGAGGCGCGGACCACTTACGGGCAGATAGGCGTGAAAGTGTGGATATTCAAAGGAGAAGTTCTGCCCGGCCAGGAACGCCCGGCCGAGCGGCCCGGTGAGCCGTTGCGTCACGGCCGGCGGCCGACGGCGAGAGCCTAGGAGGCGATGTCGGGGTGTTGATGCCCAAGCGGGTCAAGTACCGCAAAGTCCATCGGGGCCGGCGCACCGGCACCGCCTATCGAGGGTCGGACCTTCACTATGGAGACTATGGTCTGCAGGCGCTGGAGCCCGCGTGGGTCACCGACCGTCAGATAGAGGCGGCAAGGATCGCGCTCACCCGGCACATCAAGCGCGGCGGCAAGGTCTGGATAAGGATATTCCCCGACAAGTCGGTCACCCGGAAGCCGGCGGAGACGCGCATGGGTAGCGGCAAGGGGGCGCCCGAGTACTGGGTAGCCGTGGTCAAGCCGGGACGCATCCTGTTCGAGCTGGCGGGAGTGGAAGAGAGCCTGGCAAGAGAGGCGATGCGGCTTGCCTCTCACAAGCTGCCGTTGAAGACCAGATTCGTCAAGCGCGAAGAGCATGGTGGTGAGGCAACGTGAAACCGGCCGAGCTGCGCGAGATGGCCGACGCCGAACTGGCCCAGAAGCTGTCGGCGTTGAGGGAAGAGCTGTTCAACCTTCGCTTTCAGCTGGCCACCGGACAGCTTGATAACCCCATGCGGATAAGACACGTGCGCAAGGACATTGCCCGCGTCCTCACCATCCAACGGGAGCGGGAACTCGGCCTCGGGCCGGCACCGCCTGTCGCCGGCACCAAGTCCGTCAGGAGGAAAAGGAAGTGAACGGCATGCAAGATGCCAGGGCAAAGCGGAAGATGCGCGTCGGCACCGTGGTAAGCGACCGCATGAACAAGACGGTTGTCGTCGCGGTGGAGACGGTCAAGCAGCATCCCCTGTACGGCCGCCGCATCCGTCGCACCCGTCGCTTCAAGGCTCATGATGAGCAAAATGAATGTCGGGTGGGCGACCGGGTGCGCATCATGGAGACGAGGCCGCTTTCCCGAGAGAAACGCTGGCGGGTGGCGGAGATCATCGAGCGTGCCAGGTAGCAGCAGGTT
The DNA here is from genome assembly GCA_020725145.1 of Symbiobacterium thermophilum. Classification (GTDB taxonomy): domain Bacteria; phylum Bacillota; class Sulfobacillia; order UBA995; family UBA995; genus DYFO01. The sequence continues at coordinate 110,407 of DYFO01000002.1, read as the reverse complement.
TGGGGAGGAGCAGGCATGATCCAGGCTCAAACCAGGCTTTCAATAGCCGATAACACCGGTGCCAAGGAGATAATGTGCATCCGGGTACTCGGAGGCTCACGGCGCAAGTACGCGAACATCGGCGACATCATCGTCGCCTCGGTGAAGGATGCCGCCCCCGGCGGTGTGGTCAAGAAGGGCGACGTTGTCAGGGCCGTGGTCGTCCGGTCGCGCAAGGGAGTACGACGCGAAGACGGCTCCCACATCCGTTTCGACGACAACGCGGCGGTTATCATCAAGGACGACCGCGAACCCAGAGGCACGCGCATCTTTGGGCCGGTCGCGCGGGAATTGCGCGAAAAGGCTTTCATGAAGATCATCTCGCTGGCTCCCGAGGTCCTGTGAGCGACGGGAGCTAACGGCAGCCGACGACCAGGGAGGCGAGGGTCGGTGCCCAGACAGAAATCAACTCCCCGTTGGGGCAACCGCATGCACGTTCGAAAGGGCGATACGGTGGTGGTCATCTCCGGCAAAGACCGGGGAAAGAAGGGGAAGATCATCCGGGCCGAGCCCGCGACGGGCAGGGTCGTGGTGGAAGGCGTCAACGTGGTCAAGCGGCACCTGAAGCCGCGGGGCAAGAGCATGCAGGGAGGCATCGTCGACCAGGAAGCTGCCGTGCCCAGCAGCAAGGTGATGCTGGTGTGCGTGCGATGCAACCGGCCTTCCCGCCTGGGAAGGACGTCGCTCAAGGACGGCCGGTCGGTTCGGGTCTGCAAGAGATGCGGGGAAGTAGTCGATCGGTAGGGGGTAGCAGTGTGGCAGCCAGGTTGAAGGATTACTACCGCGAGAAGGTAGTGCCCGCGCTCAGGGAGCAGTTCAACTACAAGAACCCCATGGAAGTTCCACGCCTGGAGAAGATCGTGGTCAACATGGGGGTCGGCGACGCCACGCAGAATCCCAAGACACTCGATGCGGCGGTCGCGGAGCTGGCCAGCATAACCGGGCAGCGGCCGGTGATCACTCGTGCCAGAAGGTCCATAGCGGCGTTCAAGCTCCGCAAGGGGATGTCCATCGGCTGCAAGGTCACCTTGCGGGGCGACCGCATGTACGATTTCTTCGACCGGCTGGTCAACATCGCGCTGCCGCGAGTGCGCGACTTCCGAGGGGTATCCCCGAGGGGTTTCGACGGCCGCGGCAACTACACGCTGGGAGTCCGCGAGCAACTGGTCTTCCCGGAGGTCGACTACGAGAAGGTTGAGAAGGTCCGTGGCATGGACGTGGTGATCGTCACCACCGCCAGGACGGATGAGGAGGCCATGGGTCTTCTCAAGGCCCTGGGGATGCCATTCCGCGAGACCGCCTGATTCCAGGGAGGTTCGTCGCGTTGGCCACCAAAGCGAAGGTTGAGAAGTGGAAGCGCCGTCCCAGGTACAGTACCCGGTACCGCAACCGCTGCCGGATATGCGGGCGCGCCCGCGGGTACATAGGCAAGTTCGCCATGTGCCGAATGTGCTTCCGGGCGAGGGCCCACCGCGGCCAACTCCCGGGGATCAAGAAAGCCAGCTGGTGACGGACGGGTAAGGGATGGGTTGAAGGAGGTTTCCGTATTATGGCCATGTCCGACCCCCTGGCGGATATGCTGACCCGTATCAGAAACGCCAGCGCCGTGCGGCGGGATCGCGTTGAAGTGCTCGGCTCGCGGCTGAACCGTGCGATCGCGGACATCTTGAAGCGGGAGGGCTACATCCGCGACTGCGAGGTTGTTGCCAGCGGCCCCCAGGTAAGACTGCGGCTCCACCTGCGGTACGGACCGGACCGCAAGCATGTACTCAACGGCCTGGAGCGGGTCAGCAAGCCCGGGCGGCGCGTTTACGTCGGGAAGGATGAGGTTCCCCGAGTCATGGGAGGTCTGGGGATAGCGATCATCTCCACCTCCCAGGGGCTCTTGACGGATCGGGAAGCTCGGGAACGGGGCCTGGGCGGCGAGGTCATCTGCCATGTGTGGTGAACCGGTCGCCATGAAGATCACCCCGTCCTGAGGGAGGTAATCAAGGCATGTCCAGAGTGGGACGCAAGCCGGTTTCCCTTCCACCGGGAGTGTCGGTGCAGGTGGAAGGGAACACCGTGCGGGTGGCGGGACCCGGGGGCGAGCTAAGCCGGGACATACCGTCAGGCATCAAGGTGGAGATAGACGGCGGTAGCATCAGGGTCAGTCGCCCATCGGATGACCGGGTGCACCGTTCGCTACATGGGCTTACCCGCAGCTTGATCGCCAACATGGTGATCGGGGTGACCGAGGGATACCGCAGGGGTCTTGAACTCGTCGGAGTGGGGTATCGCGCTTCCATGAGCGGCCGCACGCTGGTGCTCAACGTGGGCTTCTCCCACCCCGTGGAGATTGAGCCACCCGAGGGAGTAACCATTGAGACTCCTACCCCAACCACCATCGTGGTTCGGGGCATTGACAAGGAAGCCGTAGGTGTGGTGGCGGCACGGATCCGATCCGTGCGTCCGCCTGAACCCTATCAGGGTAAAGGAATCCGTTACGCCGGCGAAAAGGTGAGGCGGAAAGCGGGCAAGGCCGGCAAGTAAGCCCGCTTCCGGTCTGGAGGACCAGCCATGCTCACAAGACAGGACGCCAACGCGGCCCGCAAGCGGCGCCACCGGCGCATAAGGCGACGGGTGACGGGCACCGGCGCGCGCCCCCGGCTCAGTGTCTTCCGCAGTGCCCGTCACATCTACGCACAGCTGATAGATGATGAGTCCGGCATCACGCTGGCCGCCGCATCCTCGCTGGACGGTGAGGTGCGCCAGTTGCAGCAGTCCGACACCACGGGCAAGGGCAAGGTGCACGTGGCGCGATTGGTCGGAGACGTACTGGCCCGTCGGGCGCAGTCGATCGGAATCAAACAGGTCGTGTTCGACCGGGGCGGTTACCGGTATCACGGGAGGGTTCAGGCACTGGCGGAGGCTGCCCGCGAGGCAGGTCTTCTGTTCTAGGTGCAGGCCCGCCAAGGAGGTCAGATCGATTTGCCAAGGATTGACGCGGACGGCCTCGGCGAACTAAAGGAAAAAGTGGTCTCCATCAACCGGGTGGCCAAGGTGGTCAAAGGCGGCCGCAGGTTTAGCTTCAGCGCCCTGGTAGTGGTCGGGGACGGCGAAGGGCACGTTGGAGCAGGCTTGGGGAAGGCCACGGAGATCCCCGACGCCATATCCAAAGGCGTCCAGGACGGCAAGAAGAACCTCGTTCGGGTGCCGCGGGTAGGGACTACTATCCCCCATGAGGTTACGGGGCACTTCGGAGCCGGACGCGTGTTGCTCAAGCCGGCTTCCCCCGGTACCGGGATCATCGCAGGGGCGGCGGTTCGCGCGGTGATGGAGCTGGCAGGCATCCGTGACGTGCTCACCAAGTCGCTCGGATCGTCCAATCCCAACAACGTCGTCTACGCCACCCTTGAGGCGTTGAAGGCGCTGCGCAGCGCGGAGGAAGTGGCGAGGTTGCGGGGCAAGAAGGTGGAGGCCCGGGCGTCAGACGGGTAAGCCCGGGGGCGTAGGGGGAACAGCCATGGGTTCCAGGATAAAGATAACCTACCGAAAGAGCATGATCGGCTCGTCCGAGAACCATCGCCGGACCCTCCGTGCGCTGGGCCTGTGGACGTTGGGACAATCCGTCACTCGTGCGGACAGCCCTTCGCTGCGGGGGATGCTCCGCCGGGTTGCCCACCTTGTCAGAGTAGAGGAACTGGGTGGCGAGGCGGTGGAGGTGCCCGGCCCGGACGCTTTGGCGGCACCCGCCGTCGCCCAAGAAACTCCGGTGCGACCCCGGCGCCGCCGTCGAGCCGAGGAGATCCAGCAGCCGACGGACGAACCTCCGGTCGAAGAAGCCGCCACACCCACTTCCCGCCGTCGGAAGACCGTGAGGAAACAGGCTGCGGAGGACACGGCGCCGGAGGCGCCGACCAGTCCGGCCCCACCCAAGCGGAAGCGAACCAAACCAGCCGACGAACCGGCGGCCGACGAGCCGACAGGAGGTGTGCCCGGTGGTAAAACTTCATGAACTGAAGCCCGCTCCCGGTTCCAGGAAAGACCGCAAGCGTGTAGGCCGCGGAACCGGGTCCGGTCACGGCAAGACCGCCGGGCGTGGCCACAAAGGACAGAAGTCGCGTTCGGGTGGAAGCAAGGGACCGGGCTTCGAGGGCGGCCAGATGCCCCTGCAGCGTCGGCTACCCAAGCGGGGCTTTACCAACCCGTTCCGGCGCGAGTTCGCAGAGGTTAACGTGGGCACCCTCGCGCGGTTTGACCCCGGAAGCGAGGTCACTCCCGAACTGCTGGCCGAGCACAGGGTAGTGCGCAAGTCCGTTAGCCCGGTAAAGATCCTGGGTTCGGGTGAGCTTGACCGTCCGCTGACGGTGAGGGCGCACGCGTTTTCGGCGCAGGCCGTTCGCAAGATCGAGGCGGCAGGCGGAAAGGTTGAGGTGATAGGGGAGTGAGGTTCCTCGATTCGCTCCGCAGCGCCTTTCGCATCGGCGACTTACGCCGCCGCATCTTCTTTACCTTGTGGATGTTCGCTATCTTTCGCATAGGCGCCCACGTCCCGGTGCCCGGCGTCGACAGCGCCGTGATCGCCGAGCTGTTCGCCGAAGGAACCCTCTTCGGTCTGCTTGACCTTTTCTCGGGGGGCGCGCTGAAGGCTTTTTCGGTGTTCGCCATGAGCATTACTCCCTACATCAATGCCTCCATCATCATGCAGCTTCTGACGGTGGTCATTCCACGGCTGGAGCAGCTTGCCAAGGAGGGCGAGGAAGGCCGGAAGAAGATAACCCAGTACACGCGGTTTGCCACCGTGGGGCTGGCGCTCGTACAGGCATACGGGATGGCTTTCGGTCTTCGGCACGCCATCATTTCTCCCACCTTCTTCGGCCTGTCGCTGGTGGCGCTGACGCTGACCACCGGCACCATATTCTTGATGTGGCTCGGCGAACAGATCACCGAGAAGGGTATCGGCAACGGGATCTCGTTGATAATCTTTGCCGGGATCGTCTCGCGTGCCCCTCAGGGGCTGGTCGATCTGTACCGGTACCTGACGGCCGGCGTGATCAACGTGTTCAACGTGCTGGTTCTTGCGCTCATCGGTCTCGGGGCGGTGGCCGCAGTGGTACTGGTGCAGGAAGGACAGCGAAGGGTTCCCGTGCAGTATGCCAAGCGGGTCAAGGGCCGCAGGGTTTACGGAGGGCAGACCACCCACATTCCGGTGCGCATAAACTCGGCCGGTGTGATCCCCGTCATCTTCTCGACGTCGGTGCTGGCCTTTCCGGCCACTATCGCTCAGTTCATACCCCATCCGTGGGCCCAGGCCGTGGCTCATGCCCTGCGTTTCCGCGGGGCTCTGTACGTGAGCCTCAACTTCCTCCTCATCATCTTCTTCACCTACTTCTACACGGCGATCACCTTCAACCCGCAGAATGTCGCCAATGACCTGAAGAAGTGGGGAGGATTCATCCCCGGCCTGCGTCCCGGGCGTCCGACCGCCGATCATCTGGAGCGTATCCTGAACCGCATCACCCTGATAGGTGCGCTGTTTTTAGCCCTTGTGGCGGCGGTGATGCCGATCGCGGTGGCCGAGCTGAGCGGTGTGAACATCTACTTCGGCGGCACGGCGTTGCTGATCGTCGTGGGGGTCGCCCTGGAAACCATGAAGCAGATCGAGGTCCACCTCATCATGCGACACTACCAGGGCTTTATGCGCTGAAGACCCATGGAGGCTGCGATGCATCGCCTCATCATCTTGGGGCCCCCGGGTGCGGGCAAGGGTACGCAGTCGGAACGGTTGGCCCGGGACCTCGACCTGGCACACGTGGCGACGGGTGATATCCTGCGTCGGGCCGCGCAGGACGGCACCGACCTGGGACGGCGGGCGGCGGAGATCATGCGGGCAGGACTTCTGGTGCCCGACGACGTCATGATCGGGCTGATCCGGCGTGAGCTGGCAGCCCCCGCAGCCGCAAAGGGTTTCGTGCTGGACGGTTTTCCACGGACCCTGGAACAGGCCAAGGCCCTCGACGCCTTGCTGGCCGAAACCGGATGGAAGCTCGATGCGGTATTGTACCTGGAAGTGCCGGAAGGGGAACTGGTCAAGCGCGCGGCCGGCCGGCGGGTATGCAAAAAGTGCGGGGCGAACTACAACCTCCTCGCCTCGCCGCCGACCCGTGCCGGGATCTGTGATGCCTGCGGAGGAGAGTTGTACCTGCGGGATGATGACCGCGAGGATACCGTAAGACGTCGGCTGGAGGTATACCGCCGGCTTACCGAGCCGGTGGTGGACCATTACCGGTCCTGCGGACTTCTGCGCCGGGTGGACGGGCTGGCGCCTCCCGACGCCGTCTACCGCTCACTGCTCGGCCAGGTGACGGGGGCAGCGAAGGCGTGATCCTTCTCAAGTCCGTGCAGGAACTGGAGCGGATGCGCCGAGCGGGGCGGATCGTGGCCCTGTGCCTGGAGGAGCTGCGGGCGATGGTGGGGCCGGGGGTGAAGACCGCGGACCTGGACCGGCGGGCAGAGCGATGCATCGCCAAGCATGGAGGTCTACCGGCGTTCCTGGGGTATCGGGGATTTCCCGCAACCATCTGTGCGTCGATCAACTCCGAAGTGGTGCACGGCATACCCGGAGAGCGGCGGTTGCAGGACGGAGACATCGTGAGCCTGGACGTCGGCGTGCGGCTGGAGGGGTACCATGCGGACGCCGCCATCACCGTGCCGGTGGGGAAGGTCGACGCCCGGGCACGACGCCTGGTGGAGGTGACCCAGGAGGCCCTCAATCGCGGCATAGCGGTGATGGAGCAGGGCAGACGACTCACCGACGTTTCGCATGCCATCCAGAGCTACGTTGAGAGCATGGGCTACAGCGTGGTCCGCGACTATGGCGGCCACGGGATCGGGCAGAGCATGCACGAGGACCCACCGGTGCCGAACTTCGGGCCGCCGGGGACCGGACCCCTGTTGAAGGAAGGCATGGTGCTGGCACTGGAGCCGATGGTCAACGTGGGTGGCTGGGAAGTGACCGTCCTGGACGATCAGTGGACGGTGGTTACGGTCGACGGTAGTCTGTCCGCCCACTTCGAACACACGGTGGCCATTACCGGGGACGGTCCTCTTGTTCTGACCCATCTTTAACTGGAGTCTGACAGCAGCCCTGTGATATAATTACGTTTGGCGTTCCGCACGCCGAGCCAGCCCGGCAGGCGGGCAGGGAGGATTGCCCGGTGAAGGGACAGGAGATCCGTCCCGGCCAGCTGGTGAGTTCGCGTGCCGGCCGGGATCGAGGTCGGTATTACCTGGTAATCGGGGTGGTTGACGAACGGACCGTTCTGGTGGCCGACGGGCAGGTCAGGCGGGTCGCCAACCCCAAGCGCAAGAACCCCCGGCACCTGGTGATCCACGCCGCGGCGGCCGAGGCTCTATGTCGCCGCTTGGCGGAGGGCGCTAGCGTGGACGACGGCGAGGTTCGTCGGGCAGTTAGGATGTTGGCTTCAGGGATCGGGTGCACGGATGTTGCCGGCGACGCATCCGGCACCGGGAGGATGCCTGGCTCATGAGCAAAGAGGACGTCATTGAGATGGAAGGCAAGGTAATCGAGCCACTGCCCAACGCCATGTTCAGGGTGGAGCTGCAAAACGGACACCGGGTACTGGCTCACGTGTCCGGCAAGATCCGGATGAACTTCATCCGCATCCTGCCCGGCGACCGTGTGTTGGTCGAGCTTTCACCCTATGATCTCACCCGCGGCAGGATCGTTTACCGCTACAAGTAGACAGCTCCGGGCCAGGGCTCAAGGCCGTGGTTACGGTCCAGGGGAGGCGTCCGGACCGATGAAGGTCAAGCCTTCGATAAAGCGACTGTGTGCCAAGTGCAAGGTGGTCAGGCGAAAGGGACGGGTAAGGATCATATGCGAGAACCCAAAGCACAAGCAACGACAAGGATAGGGGGTGGGCGCAGTGGCCAGGATCGCCGGAGTTGACCTGCCCCGCGAGAAGCGTGTAGAGGTGGCGCTTACGTACATTTACGGACTGGGACCGACCAAGGCCAGGCAGGTACTGGCCATCGCCAGGGTGGACCCTTCCACACGGGTCCGTAACCTGACCGAGGAAGAGGTCAGCCGGTTGCGCGAGGCGATCGACCGCAACTGCAAGGTAGAGGGTGACCTGCAGCGAGAGGTGCAGATGAACATCAAGCGCCTGATCGATATCGGGTGCTACCGTGGTCTGAGGCACCGTCGGGGACTTCCGGTGCGGGGACAACGGACTCGCACCAACGCCCGCACCCGCAAGGGACCGCGGAAGACGGTCGGCGTCAGAAGGAAGAAGTAGCCTGCCTGACGCGGGCGAGAGGAGTTGAGGGGCATGCCCCCCAGGAGAGTACCAAGGGCCAAGCGCAAGGAGCGAAAGATGATCGACCGTGCGGTGGCCCACATCAAGTCCACGTTCAACAACACCATTGTGACCATCAGCGACCCGGCCGGCAACACCATCTCGTGGGCGTCCGCCGGCGTGATGGGGTTCAAGGGCTCCAAGAAGAGCACCCCCTTCGCGGCTCAGATGGCGGCGGAGCGTGCCGCAAGGGAAGCGATGGAGCACGGTGTCAGAGAAGTGGAAGTATACGTCAAGGGGCCCGGCTCCGGCCGAGAGGCGGCGATCCGCTCCTTACAGGCTGCGGGACTGGAGGTCAACGTGATCAAGGACGTGACTCCCATTCCCCATAACGGTTGCCGGCCGCCCAAGCGACGCCGGGTCTAGGTGCGCGGTTCACGGGAGGTGCCGACCTGATGGCAAGGTACACCGGTCCGGTCTGCCGGCTGTGCCGGCGGGAGGCGGTGAAGCTGTATCTGAAGGGTGAACGGTGTTTTGGCCCCAAGTGCCCTGTTGAAAAGGGGGCCGGCCCTCCGGGGGGCAGGTCGCTGATGCGCCGCAAGCCTACCGAGTACGCGCTGCAGCTGCGGGAAAAGCAGAAAGCACGGCGGGTCTACGGCGTGCTGGAGCGGCAGTTCCGGCGATACTACCACAAGGCCACGCGCGCCAGGGGAGTAACCGGCGAGTACCTCCTGCAACTGCTCGAGCGGCGCCTGGATAACGTGGTATACCGCCTAGGCCTGGCGTCCTCGCGGCGGGAAGCGCGCCAGCTGGTGCGACACGGTCACTTCCTGGTCAACGGTCGCGCCGTCAACATACCGTCTTACTTGGTGGAGGAAGGTGACGTCGTGGCGGTGCATCCCCGCAGCCGGACGTCGCCCCGCCTGAAGGGGCTCCTTGAAGCGGCGGCCACAAGGAACGTTCCCGCCTGGCTAGAGCTGAGTCTCCAGCAAGCCCAGGGCCGGGTGCTGCGTTTCCCCGAACGCGAAGAGATCGACATTCCGGTGGAGGAACGGATGATCATCGAGCGGTACTCGCGATAGGCATTCCTGACGGTACCGGGGCGGTCAGGATGGTGCCAGGGCACGTCAGGGAGGGGAAAGGTAACGAATGATGGGAATTGAACGGCCTCGTATCGAGCGCGAGGAGATGAGGCAGGACTACGGGCGGTTTGTGGTGGAGCCACTGGAGCGGGGATACGGGATAACCCTGGGTAACTCGCTGCGGAGGGTGCTCCTTTCCTCTCTGCCCGGAGCAGCGGTGACCACGGTGAGGATCGACGGGGTCCTGCACGAGTTCTCGACCATTCCGGGAGTAGTGGAGGACACCACGGAGATCGTGCTGGCCATCAAGCGGTTGGCCATTCGCCTGTTCCGGGACGAGCCCCGCGTGATGCGGCTCGAGGTCCAGGGGGAGCGCACGGTGACAGCCGCCGACATCGTCTGCCCGCCCGAGGTGGAGATCGTCAACCCCGACCTGCACCTGGCTACCCTCGCGGACTCGGCACGCCTCGCGATGGAGCTGACCGTGGAACGGGGTCGGGGATACGTTCCGGCCGAGCGCAACAAGCGCCCGGACCAGCCCATAGGCGTCATTCCGGTGGATTCCCTCTTCACGCCCATCCGCAAGGTCAACTACACGGTTGAAGACACGCGGGTGGGCCAGGTGACCAATTACGACCGGCTCACGCTAGAGGTGTGGACCAACGGGACGATGCACCCCGACGAGGCGGTCAGCATGGCCGCCAGGATCCTCAGCGACCACTTCGCGTTCTTCGTTCGCCTGACGGACACGGCCGGCGGGCTGGACGTGCTGGTGGACAAGGCCGAAGATGAGCGAAGCCGTGTGCTCGAGCTGCCCATCGAGGAGCTGGAGCTGTCGGTGCGCTCGTACAACTGCCTCAAGCGCGCCGGTATAAACACGGTGGGCGAGCTGGTCTCGCGCACTGAGACCGAGATGATGAAGGTCCGCAACCTGGGGAAGAAGTCTTTGGAAGAGGTAAAGAGCAAGCTGGCGGAGCTGAGTCTTTCGCTGGCAGAGCCCGAGGACTAGTCCTCCCGTCGGGGAGTCGCACGGGCCCGGTCCCGGGGGGCGAAAGGGAAGGAACAGGGTCAGATGAAGCATAGAAAGCTGGGGATGGTAACCGAGCACCGCGTGGCGACCTTGCGGTCAATGGTAACGTCACTTCTCGCCCACGAGAAGATCCAGACGACCGAGGCGCGGGCACAGGAGGTGCGGAGGCTGGCGGAGCAGATGATCACCCTTGCCAAGCAGGGTGATCTGCACGCCAGACGTCAGGTCATGCAGGTGGTGACCGACGAGGACGTTGCCCGGAAGCTCTTCGAAACCATAGCGCCACGCTACGCCGAACGTGCGGGCGGCTACACGAGGGTGTACCGTCTGGGTACCCGCCGGGGGGACGGCGCGCCGTTGGTCTTGCTGGAACTTGCCTGAGCGGTACGACGCGGCAGGGCGGGAGGGAAGCCCCTCCCGCCCGATGAGCTTCAGGGGAGTGTCTGCCGGGTGACAGAACCCTTCATCACGCTGGAAAGGGTGACCTACTCCTACAACCCTGGGCAGGAGGCTGAGCTGCTTGCCCTGGACGGGGTCGATCTGTGCATCGGGTCTGGGGAGTTCATCGCAATCATCGGGCCCAACGGCAGCGGCAAGTCGACCCTGGCCAAGCACCTGAACGCGCTGCTCATTCCCACCCAGGGGGTGGTGCGGGTATCGGGCATGGACACCCGAGAACCCGGCAACCTCTGGGAGGTCAGGCGTTCTGTGGGAATGGTCTTCCAGAACCCGGACAACCAGCTGGTCGCCACGGTGGTCGAGGAAGACGTGGCGTTTGGCCCGGAGAACCTCGGCGTCCCACCTTCGGAGATCCGGGTGCGGGTGGCCCAGGCCCTGCGACTGGTGGGCATGGGTGAGCACGCCCTGCGCGCTCCGCACCTGCTTTCAGGCGGCCAAAAGCAGCGGGTGGCCATCGCCGGCGTGCTGGCGATGAAACCGCGATGCCTGGTCCTCGACGAGGCCACGGCGATGCTGGACCCTTCGGGTCGCGACGAGGTGTTGGCGACGGCACGGCGGCTTAACCGTGAAGAAGGGCTTACGGTGGTGCACATAACCCATTTCATGGAAGAAGCGGCCGGCGCGGACCGGGTGGTGGTGATGGACCGTGGGCGCATTTTCCTCGAGGGCTCCCCGCGAGAGGTCTTCCGGCAGGTTCGGAAGCTCGAGCGGCTGGGATTGGAGGTTCCGTCCATGGTCGCCTTGGCCGGCCGCTTGCGGGCTGAGGGGCTGCCCGTCCCCGACGACCTCCTCTTCGTAGAAGAGATGGTAGAGTTCTTATGCCCATCCTGATCGAGGGACTCGAGCACGTGTACATGGCGGGCACGCCTCGCCAGGTGACGGCGATCACCGGCATCGACCTCATGATCGCCGACGGCGAGTTCATCGGGCTGATCGGACCCACGGGGTCTGGGAAATCCACACTCGTCCAGCATCTCAACGGCCTTCTGCGGCCGACCCGCGGGCGGGTCCTGGTAGACGGGGTAGACCTGGGAGGTCCGAAAGCCGACCTCAGGTCGGTTCGACAGAAGGTCGGCCTGGTCTTCCAGTATCCCGAGCACCAGCTGTTCGAGGAGACGGTCTTTGACGACGTCGCGTTCGGTCCTCGCAACCTCGGTCTGCCCGAGTCAGAGGTCAGGAAGCGGGTGGAGCGGGCGCTGGAGATCGTCGGATTGTCACCGGGGGCCATCGGGCGACGTTCGCCTTTTGCCCTTTCGGGTGGTCAGACCCGGCGCGTGGCGATCGCCGGGGTGCTGGCCATGGAGCCAAAGGTCCTGGTGCTCGACGAGCCGGCCGCCGGACTTGACCCTCGGGGGCGTAACGAGATCCTCGGCCACGTGCTCGACCTCCACCGACAGCACGGTCTCACCGTGGTGCTGGTCTCCCACAACTTGGAAGAGGTGGCCCGCCTGGCGCAGCGACTGGTGGTGATGGCCGGCGGCAGGATCGTGCTGTCCGGAACGCCGCGGGAGGTGTTCTCCCAGGGCGACGTGCTGGGGCAGGTCGGCCTGGGAATGCCTGCGATCCCACGGCTCATGGCGGAGTTGCGCCGTCGCGGGAAGGATGTGCGCGCCGACGCGCTGACGGTCGAGGAAGCGACGTCGGAGATCGTGCGGTATTGGCACCGGGACGCAAACAGGGTGAGGGCCCATGCTTAGGGACATCACCATCGGCCAATATCTGGCAGGGGATTCCGTTCTCCACCGCCTGGACCCACGAACCAAGATCCTGTCGACTCTGGTCTTCATGATAGTGCTGTTCCTGGTTCCCAGCCTCGCCGGCTACCTGATACTCGCAGCCCTCGCGGTCTTTCTGGTGATGCTGGCCCGCGTGCCATTGCGCATGGTCCTGCGAGGGTTGAAGCCACTGGCCTTCATCCTGGTGTTGACCTTCAGCTTGCAGCTGTTCATGACCAGGGGCGAGACCCTCTTCCGGCTGGGCGGGTTGGTGGCCACCCGTGAGGGACTGAACATGGGGATCCTCATGGTCTTCCGCCTGTCCCTCCTGATCGTGACCACTTCACTGCTGACCCTTACCACCTCGCCGATAGCGCTCACCGACGGAATCGAACACCTTTTGCGCCCCTTCCGGCGCTTGGGCGTGCCGGCCCACGAACTGGCGATGATGATGACCATCGCCCTCCGCTTCATCCCAACCCTTCTGGAAGAGGCGGACAAGATCATGAAGGCTCAGATGGCGAGGGGGGCCGACTTCCACAGCGGCAACCTGCTGCGGCGAGCGCGGAGCCTGGTGCCCCTTCTCGTGCCGCTGTTCGTCAGCTCCTTCCGGCGCGCCGACGAACTCGCCATGGCCATGGAGGCGCGGTGCTACCGTGGCGGCGAGGGACGCACGCGCATGAAGGAATTGCGCATGGGGCTGCGCGATGCCGTCGCCCTGGCGGCGACCTCCGCGCTGGTTCTCGGGGTCATCTGCCTGAGAAGATGGCCCTGAACTCGCGGCGCACGGGTAGGAACCTCAGGCTGGTGGTGGCGTACGACGGCACCGCCTACCACGGTTTCCAGACCCAGCGCCCGGGCCTGCCCACGGTGCAGGCGATGCTCGAGCGTGCGGTGGAGGCCGTGTCCGGCCACCGGTCACGCATCACCGGAGCGGGCCGCACCGACGCCGGGGTACACGCAAGAGGCCAGGTAGTCAACTTCTTCACCCCGTGCGCCATCCCCGTTGCCCGTTGGGCGGCGGCACTGGGCTCGGTCTTGCCGCGGGACATCGTGGTGGTGCGGGCCGATGAGGTGTCGGCGGACTTCCACGCGCGTTTTGACGCGCTGGCCAAGATCTACCGCTACTTCATCTACCAGAGCGAGGTACGGTCACCGTTCTGGGATCGCTATGCTCTTCGCAGCCGGGTACCTCTGGACACCGCAGCGATGGCCGAGGCGGCCGCGCTGCTTCGCGGAAAACACTGCTTCAGAGCGTTTCACGACGCCGGCTCGCCCCCACGCGACACCAGGCGTACGCTCTTTGACCTGAGCCTTCACCAGTTCGATGCCGAGGATGTCTGGAGCTTCATGTGCCCGGGGCCGCGGGCCGGTCTGCGCGGTCTGCCGTTCCTGGTGATCACGCTGGTTGCCGATGGGTTCCTTTATCACATGGCCCGCGTACTGGTGGGCACGCTGCTGGAGGTGGGCAGGGGTGCCCTTTCGCCCCAGAGCGTCGCCGAGCGCCTGGCCGACGGGCGCCGCGATCTGGCAGGGCCCACCGCGCCACCCCGGGGCCTGTGGCTGGATGCGGTGCTGTATGCGGATGACCCGCGAACATGGTTTTACCTTGACACTGTCAGGGTCGTGCAATAGAATAGTTTTGTGACTTGCCGCCCGGGGAGGGACACAGACTTTGCGAACCACCTACATCGCGCGTCCGTCAGAGATCACCCGCAGTTGGTATGTAGTGGACGCGACGGGAAAGCCCCTGGGCCGGTTGGCCAGCCAGGTTGCCCGCATCTTGCGGGGCAAACACAAGCCCACCTTCACCCCGTTTTTGGACACAGGTGACCACGTCATCGTGGTCAATGCGGAGAAGGCGGTGTTGACCGGACGCAAGCTTGACCAGAAGATGCATTTCCGCCATTCCGGCTACCCCGGTGGGGCAAGGTTCACCAGTTACCGCAGGCTCATGGCCGAGCGGCCGGAACGCGCGGTGGAGCTTGCAGTAAGGGGTATGCTGCCGCATAACCGGCTGGGGCGCGCCATGGCGAGGAAACTCAAGGTCTACCGCGGGCCGGAGCATCCTCACCAGGCTCAGAAACCCCAACCTCTGGAACTGGAATTTTAGTTTTCGCCCAAGGAGGCAGGGCTGACTGATATGCCGGAGATCGAGGGTTACTTCTACGCTACCGGCCGGCGCAAATCGGCGGTCGCCAGGGTAAGGCTTCTTCCAGGGCAGGGCGTGATACGGATCAACGATCGTGCCCTTGAGGAGTACTTCCCCACTCCGGTGCTGCAGTCCCAGGTGCGTGCGCCCCTGAAGGTTGCCAACGCCGAGGGCAAGTACGACGTCCTCGCGTCGGTTGCAGGAGGGGGCGTCTCCGGCCAGGCGGGTGCAGTCCGGCACGGCATCGCCCGCGCGCTTCTGAAGGTAGAAGGAGGACTGCGGGCGTCCCTCAAGAAAGAAGGTTTCCTCACCCGCGACCCCAGGGTGAAGGAGCGCCGCAAGTACGGTCTGAAGAAAGCGCGCAAGGCACCCCAGTTCAGCAAGCGCTGAAGAACGGTCGCCGGCCTTGCATTTCGCCTCCCGGCATATGATGCCGTCGGGGGGTCTTCAGTGCGGGCATGCCGCCATCTGGTGCTGGTGGCGATCACGTGGGTGGCGGTGCGTTCCCTGGTGCCCGGCACGCGTCCAGCACCGTGCTTTCCGGTAACCGCCTGGTTGGCCGAACGCGCGGTGATGCTCGATCCGGGGCATGGTGGCTACGATCCCGGTGTGGTGGGGCCGGGCGGCGAGGTAGAGAAGGACATCGCCCTGGACGTGGCCCTGCGGACGCGGGAACTGCTTGCCGCCGCCGGGCTTACGGTCTTGATGACCCGCGAGACCGACTGCGACCTCGCCGACCCCGAGGAGGCCGACCGGCTAGGCTCGCGCAAGCGCAGTGACCTCGAGGCCCGCCTCCGAATGACCCGAAACCTGTCGCCGGACGTCTTCGTGAGCATCCACGTGAACAGCTATCCGTCGTCCCGGTGGTGGGGGGCTCAGACTTTCTACTACCCCGGAAAACACCCCGACAGTGCCCGCCTGGCTGCATGCATACAGGACGAGCTCCGGCGCATCCCGGGCAGCGGCGGACGGCGACCCAATCCCCGGACCGACCAGTTTCTGCTCAAGCAGCTGGAAATCCCCGCCGTCACCGTGGAGCTCGGCTTCGTATCCAACCCGGGTGACGCACGCCGGCTGATGGACGACGTGCATCGTGAGTCGTTGGCCTGGGCCATCTTCTCCGGTCTGGTCAGATACTTCCTCGAAGCCTCCCCGGAGCCGGATTAGCCCGGTGGGCAAGCCGGGGGACCGAGCCAGCCCTTGGTCTCTTCCACCGCGAAGCACCGCGGACACCCGGGTCCGAAGACCTCAACCCTCACGACCCATTTCTCCCCGACAAAACGGTCAGCACGTGCTATCCGATGCAGTCTACGAGTACCTCCCAGCCTCCGAGCAGCATCGCGGTCACCGTCGCAGACCACCTCGCTTTGCCAGCCTGGAGGGCGGCTTGGGCAGTCTATTCGCAATCGAACGGCATGAGGGGATCGCGTCGGAGCCACAATAGCCGCCGGGGGGAGCACCTCTTCTGTCAAAGAAGGAAGGAGTCCCGACGTTATGCAAGAATGAATAGGTGCGGTTTGCCATTGCACCCGGCGGGGGGAGCGATCGCCTGTGGAGGAAACACGTATCTTGCACTGGGGTGTTGGGGAGATGGGGGCCGGGATGGCGCGGATGGTTCAGGAGATCCCGGGGCTTTCGAGCGTCGGGGTCGTCGTCCGTCCGGGTCCCCGGGAGGGAAAAGATCTTGGAGAACTGATCGGGCTCGGACGCTCGCTCGGCGTGCGGGCGGTGTCGGACCCGTCGCAGGCTCAGGCAAAATCGCCGGCAGACATCGCGCTTCACGCCACCGGTTCGTTTACCCGGCAGATCTATCCGCAGCTGGTTACACTGGTGGAGCTGGGCCTGGACGTGATCACGGTGGCAGAAGAGATGGCCTTTCCATGGCACCGTGAGCCGGAGCTTGCCGATGAACTCGATCGGCTGGCGAGGGCCCACGGGGTGACGGTGGTGGGCACCGGCATCAATCCCGGATTCGTGCTCGACACGCTGATCATCGCCCTCACCGGGGCGTGCTGGGAAGTTCGCAAGATCCGGGCGGCCCGCATCAACGATCTCAGCCCCTTTGGCCCCGCGGTCATGAAGACGCAGGGTGTCGGGACCACCCCCGAGGAGTTCCAGCGCGGTCTCGCGGAGGGAACGATCGTGGGGCACGTGGGCTTCCCCGAGTCTATGCGGTTGATAGCCCGGGCTATCGGCTGGCAGCTCGAGGAGATCAGGGAGGAACGCGAACCCATCATCTCGCGTACGCATCGGCAGACCCGACACGTGACGGTAGAGCCGGGTATGGTGGCCGGGTGCCGTCACACCGCCTGCGGCCTGATCAACGGCGAGGTAGTCATCGAACTTGAGCATCCGCAGCAGGTTCTCCCGGAGACCGAGGGGGTCAAGACCGGAGACTACATATGGATCGAGGGCGTACCGGAGATCAACCTCGTCAACCGGCCGGAGATTCCCGGGGGGATCGGCACCATGGCGGTGGCCGTCAATCTGATTCCCCTGGTCCGCCAAGCGCCACCGGGGTTGCTGACCATGGCCGATCTGCCGCTGCCGCGGGCCGTGCCCCGACTCCCGCGACGTGGCTGAGACGACAGGATTCGCACGGGGGAGGTGCCACCGTGGGCGCAAGGGCCCGCAAGGGTGACTGGGTTCAGATCCACCGCATACTGCTCGGCCCCGGCGAGAGGGCTCCGCAGGTGCCGCCGGACACGCAGGCGGTTCCGCTGGAGATGTGGGTGAAGGGGTTCCTCGTGGAAGGAGGCGAGCTCGGGCATCCCGCCACGGTACGGACGGTCGCCGGACGGGAGGTGCAGGGAACCCTCGTGGCCGTCCGGCCGGGCCCTGGACATGACTTCGGAGAGCCGGTTCCCGAGCTGCTCACCGTAGGTCTGGAAGCTCGCGAATTCCTGAAAAGCGTCGGGGGGTGACGGCCGTGGGGAGGGACCTATCCTATGCGGCGGTGATGGCCCGTCGCAACGCCATCATGATCGCCGCTGTGGGCATTGACTACCAGGTCTTCGCCACCGGCGCGGTCGCCTTTGACTATGAGGCCATGATGCGTGAGGCAGGCTACTCCGTCGAGCAAGCTGCGGCCATCCAACGTCAGACGCATGTCGGTGACACTCCTCTCCTCGAACTTGGCAACATCACCCGCCTGGCGCGGGCGCTTGCCCCTCCCGGCAAGGGGGCAAGGATCTTCCTCAAAGACGAGGCGGCCAATCCCTCGGGGAGCTTCAAGGCACGGCGGGCTGCGCTGTCGGTATTCCATGCCGAGCGCCATGGCTATCCCGGTGTGTGTGCGGCGACCAGCGGCAACTACGGAGCAGCGGTTGCCTCCCAGGCGGCGATGCGGGGGCTGGGCTGCATCATCATCCAGGAGGTCTTCGATTCGCGTGGCGTGGGGCAACCCGAGATCGTCGAGAAGGGCCGCGCCTGCGAAGCCTACGGGGCGGAAGTCATCCAGCTGACGGTTGGGCCCGAGCTCTTCTACACGTTCCTGGTGACGCTGGAGGAGACCGGATACTTCAATGCTTCGCTGTACACCCCTTACTCGATAGCGGGGATCGAGACACTGGGTTACGAGATCGCGCGGGAGCTCCTCGCCCGGGAAGGGCGTTACCCCGACGCGGTGGTGGTGACCCACGCCGGCGGCGGGAACGTGACCGGAACCGCCAGGGGACTACGAAAGGCGGGAGCCACCCAAACCCGCGTGATCGGCGTGAGCGTGGATCTTGCCGGCCTGCACATGGCCAGCGATCGTGACTTCAACCGCAAGTCATTCACCACCGGACACACCGGCTTCGGCATCCCCTTTGCCACCTGGCCTGACCGGGCCGATGTGCCCCGCAACGCGGCGCGGCCCCTGCGATACCTGGACCGCTACGTGCTGGTCACCCAGGGGGAGGTCTTCTACGTCACCGAACTCCTGGCCCAGCTGGAAGGGCTCGAGCGTGGACCGGCGGGCAACACGTCGCTGGCGGCGGCAATCTCCCTGGCTCAGGAGATGGACCGGGACCAGATCCTCGTGGTGCAGGAAACGGAGTACACCGGCGCCGGTAAGCATCCCTGGGCCCAGCTGACGTTCGCACGCCGGAACGGCATCGTCATCGAGCGGGGCGATCCCGCGGGCAACGTGCCCGGGGAGCGGATCGTGATCCCCCAGCGTCCGGACCAGTTGCGCGTCAAGGAATACCCGCTTGAGAACCTGCGCCGTTCTTACCTGAAGAATGCCCTGGCATATGCAGGAACCGCTCCGCTCACGTCCACCGATTTTCGCTTCCTGGCGGAGGATACGGGAGCCGACGAAGCCTGGGTACGCCGGACGGTGGCGGAACTTGCCGGGCAAGAGGAGGGAAAACCCCGGTGAAGCGGGTTGACGACTACGCATCGCGGCGCGGCAGGCTGTCCGCCCTTGATGACGAGCAGCTGCACCGGCGTTTTTGGGAGCTTGCGGACCGCATCGTGGATCCGCTTGTCGAGCTGGCACGCACCCACACCACCCCTTCGCTGGAGCGGTCGGTGCTGCTGCGCATGGGGCTCGAAAGCCTGGAGGCCCGTGGCCTGGTGGAAGAGACGGCTCGCCGCGGCCTGCTCGGCGCCGGGGCGGGTCATGTGCTTCTGCGGGTGGCCGCCCACCTGGGCACCGGGTTACGTCGGGCGGCCCGCGAACTGGCAGCGGGGCAGCACTGGGAGCTGGCGGGACGGCTTCTCCAGGCCGGAGGGCCGCCTCCGGCGGTGATCGAGGACCTGCCGCCTTCCGTCAGCGCGCCGCCTGAATTTCCACCCCCGGTTGGCCCCGATGGCAAGCTTGACGTCCAAGCGGTGCTCGACGGACTGGAAAACTACCGCCCCCGTCGCCGGGGATGGACTTGGCGCCGGAGCCTCGGGCCGGATCCGGTGCGCATGGGCCCCTTCACCTACCGCGAGGTGTCGGCACCCCTGGCCCAGGGGGTGCCGCTGCCGGCAGCCCGCTATTTCCAAGGTATCGATCCACAGCCCGACCTGGTGGTCACGGCGGAGATCGCTTCCGGCCGTTTCGAGGACGACCTCCGGCGCATGCGAATGGCGGCGTGGCACGGGGCCGACCACATCATGGTCATCAGAACGGCCGGCCAGAGTCATATCGACGGACTGCTAGAGGGGACACCCGAGGGAGTGGGAGGGGTTCCCATCACCCGCAAGCAACTCCGGGCTACCCGGAAAGCGCTTGACTTCATCGAGGACGAGGTGTCACGGCCGATCAACCTGCACTCCTATGTCAGCGGAGTGGCAGGACCCGAGATGGCGGTGCTGTTCGCCGAAGAGGGCGTCAATGGGGCGCACCAGGATCCGCAGTACAACGTGCTGTATCGCAACGTCAACATGGTCCGTTCCTTCGTCGACGCCGCGGAGGCCAAGACGGTCATGGCACAGGCGGGCATGGTGCAGATCGACGGCGCGCACAACGCCAACGCCACCGCGCTCGAGGCGTGGAAGGTCATGCCAGAGCTCCTGGTACAACACGCCGTCAACTGCGCCTACTCGCTCCGCACGGGGATGGACCGTCGGTCGATCTGCCTGTCCACCGTACCGCCCACGGCGCCGCCCGCTCCGTGCCTCGCCCTGGACCTGCCCTACGCCGTGGCCTTGCGGCAGCTGTTCGCAGGATTCGGCCTGCGGGCACAGATGAACACCCGATACATAGAATCCGACGAGCGTGAAGCCACCGTCACGCACGTGCTGAACCTCCTCGTCACGCGGCTCACGGGGGCGGACATCCAGAGCACCATCACCCCCGACGAGGGCCGGAACGTCCCCTGGCACCAGAACACGGTGGCGGCGCTGGACACGGCCAAGCAAGCGCTGGTCGGGCTGGACGGGCTGCGTGAGCTGGTGTCGCTGAGGCTCGATGGCGAGTTGGCGGCACGGGTGCGCGAACTCAAGGAACGCGCCGTGCTCTTCCTCGAAGAGATGCTGGCCGTCGGCGGCTACTTCGCCGCCGTGGAACAAGGGTTTTTCGTGGACTCCGGCATGTATCCGGAACGAGCCGGAGACGGCATAGTCCGCAAGCTTCACGAAGGTGTGGGTGCGGGCACGGTGGTTCCCCGGCGCCCGGATTACCTCGCACCGGTGTGTGCCCACTTCGGGGACAACCATGCGGACGCAGGCTGTCACCTTATCGGCGGCTGCACCTTGTGCCGGCCGGAGCGCGTGGTCTACGTGGACGAGCTCGATGAGCAGGACAACGTACGCGTCCGGCTACAGGAGGTCATCGAGCGCCAGCGCAAGGGGTTGCTGCGACCGGAAGTGCAGTGGTCGGGGGACGGATACCTCACGGTGGTGATGACCCTTCCGGTGGCAGAACGCGTGGCCCGCTATGCGGCGTTGAAGATCGGCGAGCGCATGGGCCTTCGCGACGTGGAGGTCATCCACCGCGGTGTACTTCACCCTGCCGAGGGCACGGTGGTCTGGGTGAAGGGCCGCCTCGATGTCGACCTTAGATTGGATGAAATCGAGCTGCCCGAGGAGTCCGAGCCCCTTTCGGACGAGGAGATCCGCGCGGCCGTGGCCCGACATCCCATGCGGGTAGTGGCCGGGACGCTGGGGGAGGACGAGCATTCCGTCGGCCTGCGTGAGATCCTCGACATCAAGCACGGAGGGCTCGAGAAGTACAACATCGAGGTCCACTACCTGGGTACTTCGGTGCCGGTGGGCAAGCTGGTTGACGCGGCGGTGGAGCTGGACGCCGATGCCATCCTGGCCAGCACCATAATCACCCACGCCGACGTCCATCGCCGGAACCTGGGCCGCC
This sequence comes from Symbiobacterium thermophilum, assembly GCA_020725145.1. GTDB lineage: Bacteria > Bacillota > Sulfobacillia > UBA995 > UBA995 > DYFO01. The sequence continues at coordinate 88,840 of DYFO01000002.1, read as the reverse complement.
TGGCCGAGCTGTGCCGCGAGAAAGGTGTCCGCGAACGCTTCATCCTGGTGGGCGGGGGAACCCAGATCACCAACGAGCTGGCACAGGACCTGGGGCTGGACGCGGGGTTCGGCAGAGGGACCAAGGGCAGGGACGTCGCCAGCTTTCTTTGCCGTTTCCGGGAGGCTCGGCGTCGGTGAAACGGGACATCCCCGAGGTGCTGGTGGCCGAGATCGGCAGTACCACCACGGTGGTGACCGCCTTCGCCGGGCTCATGGGCCCAGAGCCGCGCGTGCTCGGACAGGCCTCGTCACCCACCACGGTGGACGAAGGAGACGTGAACATCGGGCTGGAACGGGCCCTGGAGACGCTGGGGCGCGGCATCGGCACAGAAGGCCTCGCGACGGCACGCATGCTGGCCACGTCAAGTGCCGCCGGCGGTCTGAAGATGACCGTCCACGGTCTGGTCTACGACATGACCGTGCGTGCCGCCCGCGAGGCGGCACTTGGTGCGGGTGCCATCGTGCGCCACGTGACCGCCGGCGAGCTCGGGGAACGGGACCTTGAGGAGATCACGAAGATTCGGCCGAACATCATCCTGCTGGCCGGGGGAGTGGACTGGGGCGACCGCGACACCGTGCTGGCCAATGCCAGGGCGCTCGCCCGGCTGGGCATGCGCGTGCCCGTGGTGTACGCAGGCAACCGGGCGGTGCGTGACGAGGTCCAGACCATCCTGGAAGAGGCCGGCCTCGAGGTCATGGCGGTGGAAAACGTCTACCCGCGCATCGACCACCTACAGGTGGAGCCGGCTCGGCGTGCCATCCAGGCTGTGTTCGAGCGACATCTCACCGGAGCGCCGGGCCTTGAGCGGGTCCGCGACCGCGTGGAAGGCGCCATCCTCCCAACCCCTGGGGCGGTGATGCGAGCGGCCGAGGTGCTGCATCATTTCCTGGGCGTGACGCTGGTGGTCGTCGACGTCGGTGGCGCAACCACCGACGTGCACTCGGTGGGGGAGCCATCACCGGAAGTGGCCAGGTTGATGGTGAGCCCCGAACCGCTCGCCAGACGCACCGTCGAGGGCGACCTGGGAATCGTGGCCAACGCCTTCCACGTTGCCGATCTACTGACGAGTGCCGAACGCCGCGACCTGGAAACCGCGCTTGACGCCAAGGTGGAGGAGATGCTCGCCGAGGTGTCTGCCATTCCGCAGACTGCACGACAGGTGGCGTTCGGGCTGGCCCTCACCGAGTGCGCCGCACGGGTCGCGCTTGAGCGGCACGTCGGCCGGTACGTTCACTACTACGGGCCGGGGGGCAGGCGGACGCTGGCGGAAGGGAAGGATCTGACCGCCGCAGCCCTTGCCATCGGGACCGGGGGAGCCTTCAGCCGGCTTCCCGGCGGTCGCGAAGTGCTGGCGAGGGTCCTCAGGCGGCCGCCGGGCCTGGAGCTGTGGCCTCGCGATGCCCGAGCGGTAGTCGACCGGGAATACGTGATGGCCGCTGCCGGCATGCTGGCCCGGGACTACCCTGAGGCGGCGGCCAGGGTACTCGTGAAGAGCCTGGGAGAGGAGAACCTCGAAGGTGTTTCCTCGGCTGGAAGTTAACCTCGAAACCGTGCAGGCCAATGCGGAGGCGGTGGTGACCGCCTGCCGCCGGCGCGGCGTGGAAGTCTGGGGGGTGACCAAGGGCACGCTGGGCTGTCCCCGGGTGGGCGCGTCCATGCTTCGGGGAGGCGTGGCGGGGCTCGCGGACTCGCGGCTCGGCAATCTCGAGCGTCTTCGGCGAAAGCTCGGGCGGGGTGTACCGCTTATGCTGCTGCGACTGCCTTCACCCCGACAGGCCGACGCGGTAGTCGAGCTGGCCGAGGTGAGCCTGAACAGCGAGGAGGAGACGCTTGCCGCCCTGGCGGCCGCCGCCGCCCGCCGCGGGATCAAGCATGAGGTCATCCTGATGGTGGACCTGGGTGACCGCCGTGAAGGGGTGCTTCCGCCCGACCTCGTCCCGCTGGCCGAAGCCGCCCTGGCCGGCAAATACCTGAGCCTGGCGGGGATTGGGGCCAATTTCGCCTGTTACGGGGGAGTGATTCCCACCCCCGCCAACCTCTCAGAACTCGCCGACCTGGCGGTCCGGGTGGCCACGGAGACGGGCGCCGACCTGAGGGTGGTGTCGGGAGGCAACTCCACGTCGCTACGCCTGGTGCAGGAGGGTTCCTTGCCGGAAGCGGTGACGCAACTCCGGGTGGGAGAGGCCATATTGCTGGGGAGGGAGCCCTCCACGGGAGAGGCGCTGGCGGGCACGCGTCAGGACGGCTTCCGGGTGATCGCCGAGGTGATCGAGCTCAAGCGTAAGCCGTCGTCTCCCCGCGGGAGCATCGCGCGGGATGCTTTCGGTCGCCGACCGGCTTTTGTCGATCGGGGCCTCAGGGCCCGGGCGCTGGCCGCCCTGGGAGTGCAGGACCTGGGAGCGGGTCAGCTCGTGCCCGAGGACGAAGGCATCGCGGTACTGGGGGCCAGCAGCGACCACCTCATCCTGGACGTAACCGAGGCGGCCGGTACCGTGCGCGTGGGCTCCCGGTTGGCCTTCTTTCCGAACTACGGGGCGCTGCTGGCGCTGATGACTTCTCCCCATGTCGAAAAACGGTACCGTTCCGGACGGAAGGGGGTGCCTGCATGAGGGGACTGCTTGGAGTGGGCGTGGTGCCGCATCCTCCGGTACTGGTCCCCGAGATCGGAGGCGAGCGTTTGAGGGAACTGGAAGCGACCATAGCCGCCATGGCCGCTCTCGCGGCCGAGGTTCGGGCCCTGCGGCCGCGCACGGTGGTGATCGTTTCACCCCACGGCGAGGTGATGCCCGGTGCCGTCGGCGTCGAGCAGGCCCCTCGGCTGGAGGGGGACTTCGGTGCTTTCGGACGCCCCGACTGCGGGTTCTCCATGGATAACGACCTCATGCTGGCCCGAACCGTGGCCGAGCTGGCGAAAAACGCAGGCCTGCCCGTCCGCCTCGGTGAAGGAGGAGGCCGCAGCCTTACCCGTCCTGCCCGCCTGCACTACGCCTTCCTTGTGCCCTGGTACTTCCTGGCGAAAGCAGGGGTCGAGGCCCGATGCTTGCCGTTGACGGTGGCCGGGCTTCCAACCGCTACGCTCTACCGCGCCGGCAGCCTGCTCACCGTGGCTGCCGAGCAGACCGCTACCGGAATCGTCGTGTTGGCCAGCGCGGATCTGTCGCACCGCCTTACGGCCGATGCCCCGGCCGGCTATCATCCGAAGGGCCGCGAGTTTGATGCCGAGGTGATCGGTGCCCTCCGTGACGGCGAGCCACGGCGGATCGTGGAGCTCGACCCCAACCTGGCAGAACAGGCGGGCGAGTGCGGCTGGCGTCCCATCGTGATGGCGCTGGGGTCCCTGGCAGGAAGGCGCTTCGAATCGCGCGTCCTCTCCTACGAAGGACCCTTCGGCGTCGGCTACGGGGTGGCGATACTCGTACCGTCCCCGGGCAATGGCACCGACCTCGCCGGCCTGGCCCGCCGGGCGCTGGCAACCTACCTGCGCGAAGGCCGTGTTCCGGAGGAAACCCAAGACGCAGGGCCGGCGGTTCGGATCCGGGCCGGTGCGTTTGTGTCCATAAAGCATCGGGGAAGGCTGCGCGGCTGCATGGGGACGGTAGAGCCAACCTGCTCCAGCCTCGCCGATGAGGTGGCCCGCAACGCAGTGCGAGCGGGCACCGAGGACCCGAGGTTTCCCGCGGTCACCCTGGCCGAACTGGACGCGCTGGAGTTCGTGGTGGACGTGATGGGCGAGCTTGAGCCGGTGAGGAGCGTCGATGAACTCGACCCCCGGTGCTTCGGCGTGCTGGTGCGGTGTGGCGCGCGATCGGGAGTGCTGCTCCCGGCGCTCGAAGGGGTGAAGACCCGGGAGGAACAACTCGAGATCGCATTGGCGAAGGCGGGACTGCGCGGCGATGAGCCAGGCCTGCGGCTTTACCGTTTCCGCACCACCCGTCACCGCGAAGGAGGCGCGGACCGGTGAAAGCGGCCCTTTTCTACGAGCGCCTCGAAGACGGAGTCGTGCGCTGCCTGCTGTGCCCCCATGGCTGTCGCCTGCGGCCGGGCGCGCAGGGACTATGCCGCGTACGCCGAAACGAAAGCGGCGTCCTTCGCGCCACCACTTACGGCCGACTGGCGGCCGACGGCATGGATCCGATAGAGAAGAAGCCGCTTTATCACTTTTACCCGGGTTCCTGGATCTACTCGCTGGCGGCGTACGGATGTAATCTCGGTTGCCGCTTCTGCCAGAACTGGCGGCTTTCACAGGGTGACGGCCCCGCGGTGGAGGTGACCCCGGACGCCGCGGTGGAGGCGGTAGAGCGCGGCCGCCGCAAGGGCGTACCATGCGTGGGCCTCGCCTACACCTACTCCGAGCCCACGGTGTGGTACGAGTTCGTGTACGACACGGCTCGCTTGGCAAAGGCCAGGGGTTACGTTAACGTGCTGGTGACCAACGGCTTCATCGCCGAAAGACCGCTGCGTCAACTGCTGCCTGAGGTAGACGCGATGAACGTGGACCTCAAGGGGTTTGACGAGCAGTTCTACCGCCGTTACTGCCGGGGAGAACGCGACCCGGTGTTACGCACGATCCGGCTCGCACACGCGGCGGGATGCCACCTTGAACTGACCTGCCTCCTCATACCGGGACTGAACGATTCGGAAGCGGAGCTCGGGAAGCTGTTCGACTGGGTGGCGGACCTCGACGCCGAGATACCCGTGCACCTGTCGCGCTACTATCCAAGCTACCGGCTGACCGTGCCGCCAACCCCGGTAGCCACGCTGCGGCGGGCGGCCGAACTCGCCCGGCGCCGTCTCAAGTACGTCTATCTTGGCAATGTGTCAGAACCCGGAGGGTCGGATACCCGATGCCCCCGCTGCGGAGTGACGGTCATCGCGCGCATGGGACACGCGGTGACCGGGTGCCGTCTGCGCGACCGCCGGTGCCCGGCCTGCGGTCAGGAGATCAGGCTGGTAGGTCAGGTGCTTTGCGAGCAACCGACAAGGGGAGAGGAAGTTGACGGACAGGCGTAGGCGGGTGGTGGTAGCGCTAGGCGGTAACGCCATCCTGCAGGCAGGGCAGCGTGGTACGGCTGGCGAACAGCTGGCCAGCATCAAGACGACTGCTGCCCAGATCTGCGAGATCATCGCGCAGGGCTGGGAAGTGGTGTTGACGCACGGTAACGGGCCTCAGGTGGGCAACATTTTGATCCAGAACGAGGAGGCGGCTGCCCTGGTTCCGGCGATGCCGCTTGATGCGTGCGGCGCGCAGAGCCAGGGATTGCTGGGCTACTTCCTGCAGCAGACGCTGGCCAACGTTTTGCGGGAACGGGGGCTCGAGCGGTCGGTGGTAGCGTTGATCACGCAGACTCTGGTTGCGGCGGACGATCGCGCTTTTGCCGACCCGACCAAGCCCATCGGTCCCCATTTCACCAGGGAACGCGCCGAGCGCCTTGCCCGGGAGCGCGGTTACGTGATGCGGGAGGTCGGCCCGCACGGCTGGCGCCGCGTGGTCCCCTCGCCCGAACCCAGGGCGATCGTGGAGAGGGAGGTCATCTGCCGCCTGGTCGATTCCGGGGCGCTGGTCATCGCGGTGGGGGGAGGCGGGATCCCGGTACGCCGCCGCCCCGACGGATGCCTGGAGGGAGTCGAGGCGGTGGTGGACAAGGATCTCGCCGCGCAGCGGCTCGCCCTGGACGTGGGGGCGGAATGTCTGCTGATCTTGACGGATGTGGAGCAGGTCTTTTTGGATTACGGCAAGCCAGGACAACGACCGGTAGTCGTGCTGTCATGCGAGGAGGCGCGCCACCACCTTTCCCGAGGCCAGTTCCCCCCAGGCAGCATGGGACCCAAGGTGGAAGCGGCCACGCGCTTCGTCGAGAACGGAGGGAAGGTGAGCGTGATCACCGCCCTGCACCTGGCCACCGCCGCGCTCGCCGGGGATGCCGGCACCCGGGTGGTGGCCTGACCGCGAGCAGGCCAACACTTGAAGGAGGGATCGTGGATGGCGGTCGACATGAAGGGCAAGGATCTCGTTTCGATCTACGACCTTTCGTCCGAGGAGGTCTGGCAGATCATCAGGACTTCGGAGCTGATGAAGCTGAGGCAGAAGGCAGGGCTAGCAGAACGCCCTCTCAACGGGAAAACCCTGGCCATGATCTTTCACAAACCTTCCACGCGCACGCGGGTTTCTTTCGAGGTAGGGATGTGGCAACTCGGAGGAACAGCCCTCTACCTGAGTGCCTCAGACCTTCAGCTTCGCCGCGGCGAGACGATCGCCGACACCGCGCGGACGCTGTCGCGCTACGTTGACGGCATCATGATCCGCACCTACGCCCATGAAGACGTGGTCGAACTTGCGCGCTGGGCCGACGTTCCCGTCATCAACGGGCTGACGGACTACCTGCATCCCTGCCAGGCGCTGACGGATATCTTCACCATCTACGAGAAGCGGGGACGCCTGCAGGGCGTCAAGCTCGTCTACGTCGGCGACGGCAACAACATGGCCAACGCGCTCCTGCATGCCGGGGCCAAGGTGGGAATGGACGTGGTGGTGGCCACCCCTGCGGGGCACGAGCCGGACGCCCGGGTACTGGACGAGGCGCGCACGGACGCCCGCCGTACGGGGGCAAGCATAAGTGTACTCAACGACCCACGGGAGGCGGTGCGGGGAGCCGATGTCATCTACACCGACGTATGGGCCAGCATGGGGCAGGAAGCCGAGGAGGCGGAACGCAGGCGCCTGTTCCGGCCGTTCCAGGTGAACCGGGAGCTCTTGGAGGCTGCGGGGCGGACCGACGTGCTGTTCATGCACTGCCTGCCCGCCCACCGCGGCGACGAAGTAACCGACGAGGTGGTAGACGGGCCGCACTCCGTGGTCTTCGACCAGGCCGAGAACCGGCTGCACGTGCAGAAGGCGATCCTGGCCCTGGTGATGTGAACCAAGCTTCAGGCGCAGGCAAAGGAGGCAAGACAAGTGCCCAGACGCGTGATCATCATGGGAGCGGCGGGAAGGGACTTTCACAATTTCAACGTGACCTACCGCCAGGACCCAAGCTACCGGGTAGTGGCCTTCACCGCCACCCAGATCCCGGACATCGAGGGTCGTACCTACCCGCCCGAGCTCGCCGGCGAGCTGTACCCCGCGGGGATTCCCATCGAACCGGAAGACAGACTTGAGGAGCTGGTGCGCCGCGAGCAGGTCGATCTGGTGGTCTTTGCATACAGCGACGTGTCACATGAATACGTGATGCACCGGGCCTCCCGCGCTCTGGCGGCGGGAGCGGACTTCGCCCTGCTCGGCCCGAAGGCGACCATGCTGCAAGCTCCCTGCCCGGTAGTCGCGGTCTGTGCGACACGAACCGGTGCCGGCAAGAGTCAGACCACGCGCCGCGTTGCCCAGATCCTCAAAGACCTCGGCAAACGGGTGGTGGTGGTGCGTCACCCCATGCCTTACGGTGACCTTGCGCGGCAGGCGGTACAACGCTTCGCGACCTACGGCGACCTTGATGAGCACGGCTGCACCATCGAGGAACGCGAGGAATACGAACCTCATCTCGATCGCGGCAGCGTCGTCTACGCAGGGGTAGACTACGGTGCCATCCTGGAACGCGCGCGTCAGGAAGCCGACGTGCTCCTGTGGGACGGCGGCAACAACGATTTGCCGTTTTACCGTCCCGACCTGCACGTGGTAGTGGTGGACCCGCACCGCGCCGGTCACGAGCTGAGATATCATCCTGGTGAGGCCAACCTGCGAATGGCCGACGTTGTGGTGATCAACAAGGTGGACAGCGCTCCTCCCGATGGGGTGACGACCGTGCGCCGGAACGTACGGGAGGCCAATCCGCGGGCCCGCGTGGTGGAGGCTGCCTCTCCCATCTCTCTGGACGTGCCCGAGACCCTGAAAGGCAAGCGGGTCCTGGTGGTGGAAGACGGGCCCACCTTGACCCATGGCGAGATGCCGTACGGCGCGGGGGTGATCCTTGCGCGCCGACTGGAGGCCCGTGAGCTGGTAGATCCGCGGCCCTACGCGGTGGGCTCCATACGGGAAGCCTATGCCCGCTACCCCCACATCGGGCCGTTGCTGCCGGCCATGGGGTACGGCGTCCGCCAGGTTGAGGAGCTTGAGCAGACGATCAACGCCACCCCGGCGGATCTGGTCCTGGTGGCGACGCCCATCGACCTCAGACGCCTGGTCAAGATGAACAAGCCGGCGGCCCGCGTGCGCTACGAGCTACAGGAGACGGGTGAGCTGACGCTGTCCGATATCCTGAAAGAGCTGCTGGCCGGTCTGCCGGCCGGCTGATCTCCGAGACCGCGCGAAAGGGTGTGGCGGCCGTGGACCCAAGAGCCACGCTGTCGGCCTTCCTGTTGGTGCTGTTGGCCGAGCTGGGGGACAAGACCCAGATTGCCACCATGCTGCTGGCCGCCCGGACGCGGTCGCCATGGTCGGTGTTCCTGGGAGCCTCCTGTGCCCTGGTGATGACCAGCCTGCTAGGAGTGCTGATGGGAGTGGCGGTCGCCCGGGTCATTCCCGCCAGCTACCTGCGCTGGGCGGCGGGCTTGGGGTTCATGGCCGTCGGCCTTCTGCTCCTTCTGCGGGCCTAAAGGCAGCAAAGGGAAGGGGCGGCGCTTCGTCGAAGGTCTCCCCCATGACGCGTGGGACGTTTCCCGGTGGGCGCACCGCGGAGGCCGCCGCCTCCGATGAGGAACTCGTGCGCCGGTGCCAGGACGGCGAGGTGGCCGCTTTCACCGAACTGGTCTTGCGCTACCAGGATCGGATCTTCAACCTGGCGTACCGCATGGTGTGCCGTCGCGAGGAAGCCGAGGACATCGCGCAGGAGACGTTCCTGCATGCCTGGCGCGCAAAGGCCAGTTTCCGAGGGGAGAGGTTCTCCTCGTGGATCTACCGCATAGCCTCCAACCTCTGCCTTGACCACCTGCGCAGGTCGAAGGTGAAGGTGTTCTCGCTGAATCTGCCGGCCGAACCCGACGGCGAGATGCCGCGCGACGTGGTGGACCCCCGCGCCGCTCCCGACGAGGCGGTCACCAAGGCGGAGCTGGCGGGAGATGTGCAGCAGGCCATCCAGGCGCTTCCCCCCAAGTATCGGCTGGTCGTCGTGCTGCGTCATTTCTACGACCTCTCGTACGAGGAGATATGTCAGGTTTCCAACCTGCCCCTGGGGACGGTGAAGACCAGGCTTTTCCGCGCCCGCGACATCCTTCGCAAACGTCTGCGCGGGCTTGTCAGTTGAACCGCCTGGAGGTGCGAGCAGTTGGATTGCCAGCAAGTGCGGGACTGGCTTCATACCTATGTCGATGCCAGGGTTGATGCGGCGCAGGAGCGGGAGATCGAACGTCACATACGTGCCTGCTCCTTCTGCCGCAAACGCCTGGTGGAGCTCGGTCGGGCGGTCAATCTGCTTGACGACCAGCGGCTGATCGGTCCGGGCCCCGATTTCCTTCGACGCGTGCTGCAAAGCGTGCTCCGCACAGACCCGGCCGGTGCCCAAGACTGACGTCCGCCTCCCGGAGCGCTCTCGGTCTGCCCAAGCGAAGGACGCGTTGAATGAGAGACTTCCCCAAAGGAGGCGCAGCCGTGCAGACCCGTTATCGGGCGAACGACCTGGGCATCAGCATAGGCCAACTCGCACCGGGGAGGCTCGACGCGATAACCGATGTGCCCGGAGTCCGTGTGGGTCACACCACGATCATAGAGGGCAGTGACGTCCGCACCGGTGTGACGGCCGTAGTCTTCGACGGTTGTGAAGGGCACGGGCTGCCCAACCGCCTGTTCGCCGGTGCTCACGTGTTCAGCGGCGCCGGTGAACTCGGAGGGTTCATCCAGATCATGGAGTGGGGGTTCATCGAATCCCCGGTGCTGCTGACCAACACCCTGAGCGTGGGTGAGGTGAGAGACGCCGCGCAGCGTTACCTTGCGGAGAAGTACCCCACGCTCGGGATCACCGCCGACCCCGTGATCCCCATCGTAGGGGAGTGTGACGATGGCTACCTGAACGACATGAAAGGACGCCATGTCCGGGAAGAGCATGTGCGGCAGGCCATCGCCGGGGCGCGTGGCGGCCCGGTGGAGGAAGGGAACGTCGGCGGTGGGACCGGCATGTACAGCTTCGACTTCAAGTCCGGTATCGGCACCGCCTCTCGCCGGCTGCCCGAGGACCGTGGGGGGTACGTGGTAGGCTGCCTGGTCATGGCCAACATGGGTGAGCGCCGCCGCCTGACCATCGCCGGAGTCCCGGTGGGCCAGGAGATCGACGACCTGCTCACCACCGACGTGGTTGAGGGCTCGGCAGTGGTCGTGCTGGCCACCGACGCGCCTCTTTTGCCCCACCAGCTGTGCCAGTTGGCCCGCCGTGCGGCGGTGGGACTCGGAAGGGTGGGCTCCTACGGCTCCCACGGCAGCGGGGAGTTCGTGGTAGCCGTATCGACGGCCACCGTGATCCCGCGGGTCTCGGCCCGCCGTACCTTTCCCATAGAGGCACTGGTACCCTCCCGCTCCCGCCTGAACCCGCTTTACGAGGCGGCCATCGAGAGCTGCGAGGAGGCGGTGGTCAATTCCTTACTGAAGGCCCAGACCATGCAGGGGAGAGAGGGGCACGTGGCCCATGCTCTCCCACTTGACCGTCTGCTGGAGGTAATGCGCCGGTACGGCAGGCTCGCCGAGAACGCGCGGGGAGGTTAGGGTTGATGGCTGACGATGATCGGGGTCTTGTGCTCGTTTACACGGGCAACGGCAAGGGTAAGACCACCGCCGCACTTGGGCTGGCCCTGCGAGCGGTAGGTCACGGATCACGAGTCTTCATCGTGCAGTTCATGAAGGGAGATCCGGAGTACGGAGAGCTAAAGGCGATCCGCCAATACCTGTCGGACCCGGTGGAAATAGCGCAGTGCGGGCTGCCGACGTTTGTGGAGCGCGGCAACCCCTCACCCGAGGACATGCGTCTGGCACGTCAGGGGCTCGACCTGGCGGCCCGAGTGCTGAGGGAAGGGCGCCACCGGCTGGTCATCCTGGACGAGGCGAACGTGGCCATGAACTACGGCCTCCTCGATCCGGCCGAGGTGCTCCACCTCATAGGACGCCGAGCTCCGGGCACCGATGTCGTGCTGACAGGGCGCTGGGCTCCACCGGTGGTGATCGAGGCCGCGGATCTGGTCACCGAGATGGTAGAGGTCAAACATCCCTTTCAGCGGGGGGTAATGGGCCGCCGGGGGATGGAGCACTGAACGCATAGGCCCCCTCCCGGCTCGGCACTACTAGGCCGGGGGAGGGCCTTCTTGGAGCTGGGCAGCCTCTTTTGGCTGATTTTCATCGCCGTCACCTTCCTGTACCCTGCCTTCAGGCATAAGTGGCTGGTCAGGCAGCGACTGGCCACCCTGGCACGGCTCGGACGCCGCCGTGGAACGCAGGTTATCACCCTGATCCACCGGCAGGAGACTTTCAACCTGCTGGGCATACCCATCACCCGCTACATCAGCATCGAAGATTCGGAGCAGGTGTTGCGGGCCATCCGCCTAACTCCCGACTCGGTTCCCATCGATCTCGTGCTCCACACCCCGGGTGGGCTCGTCCTGGCATCGGAGCAGATAGCGCGGGCGATTCGGAGGCATCCCGCGCGGGTAACGGTATTCGTTCCCCACTACGCCATGTCGGGCGGCACCTTGCTGGCGTTGGCCGCCGACGAACTGGTGGTGGACGCAGGCGCCGTGCTCGGCCCGGTCGATCCCCAGGTGGGGCCCTATCCGGCCGCCTCCATACTGGCCACGGTGGCCGTCAAGGACCGTAACCGCCTGGATGATGAGACCCTCGTGCTGGCCGACATCGCACGCAAGGCGGTCTTGCAAATGAAGGAGATGGTCTTCGAGATCCTGGTCGACCGCCTCGGCACCGACCGCGCCCGCAAGGCGGCGGAGGTGCTGGCAGAGGGTCACTGGACCCATGATTACCCCCTACCCCACACTTTGCTCGAACAACTGGGGATTCCGGTGAGCGTGGGGCTGCCGCGCGAGGTGTACGAACTCATGGAGCTTCACCCCCAGCCCGGCCAACGCCGGCCGTCGGTGCAGTACGTGCCCTTGCCACGCGGACAACTCGGTTCCGGCCCGCATGGGAGATCGGGATAGCGGAAATAATGTCCGGGGGAAACTTTCACCAGACATGTCACGTCTATGGTGATGGAACACGTTGAGGGCCGAGGAAACCGGGCGGGAGGTGACGAGATGGCTGCTCACAAGACACGCCGCATGACTTCGGAACAGCTTTCGAGGCTGAAGACCATCCTTCTCGTCATGACATTGCTCCGGCGCTGAAACAGGTCACCGCCCGTTCCGGCATCCTTGACCGGGGACCCCTCGCGGGGTCCCTTTGCTTTAGCAGGGGGGGGCAGGAAACCCCCGGCCGCTACCAGAAGAATTAGGCTCACCGAGCGAGTGCCGGAGGACGGTGAGGGCAACGGGTGCTCAGAGCATGCTTGCAGACCTGGTGAACGCGTGGCGGAGGCGTCGGGAGGATATCCGCATGCGTCGCGCGGCCCGTGCGGCGACGGGCCGCCGGGTAGTGCGCGGCTGGAGAGCCCGAGTATCGCTGGGTGCTTCATCCCTGGACCGTATCGCGCTGGCCTTTGACGACCGCACATGCCTCGAGGTCTACTCGACGGCTCGTGACGAGCGAGGCGTACGGGTGGGCACGCCCGAATTGCTGGAGGGCGATTTCCGCCACCCGCCGCCCGGCGCGATCCACTCGGGGCTTGTCTCGGAGCCTCCCGCGCTTGCCCTAGAACCGGCCCGGCTCGCGGGACAGACGGTGGCCCACTGCCGGTTGAACCAGGACGAGCGGGGAGACGTACTCGAGCTGTGGCTGGCAGGTGGACAAGCCGTGAGCCTGCGCTCCGAGACGAAGGCAGGTCGGGCGGCCCTCGTGCTCAGGTTGCGGGCTCTTCACGATTGGGAGTGATGCGAGCGGTGCAGCGAACCCGGCGTACCGGCAAGGTTTCCCCTCATATCCTCCAAACACGGGTTCTTCCCCACCTTGGGCATCGCCGGCCCGAGGTGTTGGTGCGTCCCGGCCTGGGCGAGGACGCGGCCGTCTTTGACCCCGGCCGGGCGCTTGTGGTTGTCTCCAGCGACCCCATCACCGGGGCCGGCACCTCCATCGGCTGGTACGCCGTGCACGTGGCCACGAATGACGTCGCGGCCGGGGGAGGCCGTCCCCTTGGCGTGCTGATCACCATGATGGTGCCGCCTGATGGTGAGGAAGACATCGTGGAGGGCCTGCAACAGGATGTGGCTCGGGCCGCCGCCGGTCTCGGCATCGAGGTCCTGGGCGGGCACACCGAGGTCACCGATGCCGTCACACGCCCGGTGGTGGTGGCTACCGCGGTGGGTCTGGCGACAGGCGGACGCCTGCTGGATTCGTCAGGGGGTCGGCCGGGCGACCAGCTGGTGGTTACCAAGGAAGCGGGACTTGAGGGGACCGCCATCCTGGCGACCGATCACGCCGCGCGCGCGGCCGAGGTCCTCTCGCCTCTGGAGATCACCGCTGCCGCAGCTTTCATCGAGCGACTCAGCGTGGTCCCTGAAGCCCTGCTGGCCGCGGAGCACGGGTCGAGCGCCATGCACGACGTCACCGAGGGGGGGGTGCTGGGAGCGACCTGGGAACTGGCACGGGCTTCGGGGACGGGCTTTTGCATCGACCGGCGGCTGGTGCCGGTTGCCGCCCAGACGCGCAAGCTGTGCAAGCACTTTGGAATCGACCCCTTGCGCCTGATCTCCAGCGGCTCGCTGCTGGTGGCCACTCCCCGGGGCGGCGAACTGGTGCGGTCGCTACAGGCTGCGGGCATCGGCGGGGCGGTGGTTGGCGAACTGACGCCGGGAGGATACCGGGTGATCGGCGACGACGGCGAGGAGCATCTTCCGGAAACCTGGTGCCCCGACGACGAGCTGTTCCGCCTGCTTGACCGCTGGGCCGGAGGCTGAAGAAACCAGGAGGAAGCCCCGGCCCCCGCCCAGAAACCACCGGTGGGCAGCTCGCCCGAGAGGGAGTGATGCCATGAAACGGTTGACGGTTACCGGCGAGGCGTGCTCGGGTTGTCGCGTCTGTCAGCTTCTGTGCGCGCTCGTGCATTTCCATGACAACAACGTGAAAAAGGGGGCCATCGCCGTCCACGGCCTGTTTCCCGCGCCCGGCCGCTATCGGGTCGAAGTCTGCGACCAGTGCGGCGAATGCGCCCGGGTGTGTCCCGAGGAGGCGATCGGGCTCGAGGACGGTGCGTGGAGGATCGACGCCAAGCGCTGTTCGGGATGTGGCGCCTGCGTGGATGCCTGTCCCTCAGGGGTGATGTTCACCCACTCCGACCTCGTGGCTCCCATCAAGTGCGACGCCTGCGGCGAGTGTGTGCCGTTCTGCTCCCGAGGAGTCCTGGAGTTGGCGGAGGAGGGAAACCGGTGAAGGACGCACGTCACGGGTACGGTGGTCGAGTGCTGAGGGTCGATCTCGCGCGCGGCACCCACCGCGTTGAGCCGCTGGATCCCGAGCTCGCCCGCGACTACATCGGAGGACGGGGGTTCGTCGCCAAGATCCTGTACGACGAAGTACCGGTGGGCTGCGATCCCCTGGGTCCGGAAAACCCGCTCCTTGTGGCGGCGGGCCCGCTGTCCGGAACCTTCCTTCCCTGCGCCAGTAAGGCCCACCTGGGAGCCAAATCGCCGGCTACCGGCGGCTACGGCGATGCCAATGTCGGCGGACACCTGGCCATGGAGATGAAGCACGCCGGCTACGACCTCTTCATCATCGCCGGGCGCGCGGATCGGCCGTGCTACCTGGTGGTCGATGACGACCAGGTGGCCGTCAGGGACGCCTCGCATCTTTGGGGGAAGGGAAGCCTGGCAACGGAATCGGCACTGAAGCGCGAACTGGGGGAGGACTTCCAGGTAGCGACCATTGGACCCGCAGGCGAGAACCTGGTCCGTTTTGCCTGCATCACGCACGACTTCGGTCGCCAGGCCGGCCGGGCGGGCATCGCCACGGTGATGGGCGCCAAGCGGCTGAAGGCCATCGCGGTACGCGGGAGCCGTGGCTTTCCGCTCGCCGACCCCGGCGCCGTGATCCGGGTGGGCAAAGAGATGTACCGCCAGCTGTTTGCGCTCCCCGGCTTCAGGGATTGGACCCCCTACGGCACGGCGGGCGTGACCGACTGGGTTAACCGGGTTGGGGCGTTTCCCACGCGCAATTTCCAGACCGGGTTCTTCGAGGCGCATCGCGACATCGGAGGCAAGGCCCTCCGTGACCGGATCCTCGTCCTGGACAAGGGTTGTTTCGGTTGCCCCATCCCCTGCGGCAAGTACTCCCGGGTGACCATAGGCTCCGACGAGGTCTACGTGGAGGGTCCCGAGTACGAGACGGTGGCCATGATCGGCGGTGACTGCTGCCTTGGCCGCATCGAGGAAGTGGCCTATGTAAACGCGGTGATGGACGACCTGGGGCTGGACACCATTTCGGGTGGCAACGTCGTGGCCTTCGCCCTGGAGTGCTTCGACAGAGGCATCATCACCCGGTCGGACACCGAAGGACGCGACCTAAGGTTCGGGGACCTGGAAAGCGTGCTGTGGCTTACGCGCAAGATCGCGCGGCGCGAGGGCATCGGCGATCTGCTTGCCCAGGGGGTCAAAGAAGCGGCGGCCCGGCTCGGTGGCGGCAGCGAGCGCTTCGCCATCCACGTCAAGGGTCTGGAGGTCAGCGGCTACGAGCCCCGTTACGCGGCGGCGATGGCCCTTGCCTACATGACCTGCGACGTGGGGGCCCACCACAACCGTGCCTGGGCGATAACCTACGATGTGGCGGTGGGCCGCGATCGGGTGGAAGGCAAGGCCCACCGGGTAATCGAGCTTCAGCATCTCCGCCCGCTTTTCGACATGCTGGGGGTGTGCCGTTTCCCCTGGGTCGAGGTCGAGTTCGAACCCAGCCGATACGCCGATATCTTCGCCCCCGTTACGGGGCAGCGTCGAAGCTGGGAGGAACTGCTTGAGCTGTCGGAGCGGGTCTGGAACCTGACCCGGATGTTCTGGGTCCGCCACGTGCCGGGGTTCGGACGGTCATGGGATCAGGCGCCTCCCCGCTGGTACGAGGAGCCTGCGCTGTCGGGCCCGACGCAGGGAAAACACCTGTCCCGCGACACCCTGGAGCGCCTGCTTGACGACTACTATGCCTTGCGGGGATGGGACGCGCGCGGTCTGCCCACGCCCGAGAAGCTCGAGCAACTGGGACTGGGCTTCACGGTGCCCGACCTCGAGCGGGCGAGGGGTGCGGGGACCTGATGGCCGGGGCAGGGGGAGGGAAGTTCCTGTACGGTGAGCTCACCTGGCCGGAGATCAGGGAGGCCGCCCGCGCCGATCGGGTGATCATGCTGCCGGTAGGGTCGGTTGAGGATCACGGACTGCACCTGCCGGTGGACACCGATAACCGGCTGAACTGGGAGCTTTGCCTGGAAGTGGCACGGCGCCTTCCCCATGACGTGCTGCTGATGCCGCTGGTGCCTTACGGGTTCGAGACTCACCACCTCGACTTCCCCGGCCCCATCGCCATCGACGGCGACGCCTTCATGGGCTACCTGTTGGGGATTACCAGAAGCCTGGCCCACCACGGCTTCAAACGTATCGTCATCCTGAATTCCCACGGCTCCAACCGACCCTTCGTCGAGATCGTGGCGCGCCGAACCGTGATCGACACCGGCGTGCTCTGCGTGGCCACCGGTCCCTACGAGCCGGGCTGGGCGGCCATCGAAGCCTTGCGTCGTTCCGAGCCGGGCAGGGGCATCGCCCACGCCTGTGAGTTCGAGACGTCGGTCTACCTGTATCTGGCACCCGACCTGGTCCAAATGGACCGGGCGGTCAAGGAGTGGGGGCTACAGACCTCCGCCTTCTTCCGGTGGGACAACGGCCCCAGCCCCGTGGAGTTCATGGACTGGTGGTCCCGCTTCTCCCGCTCGGGAGTGGTGGGGGATCCGACGGTGGCATCCGCAGACACCGGGCGGCGCATGTTCGAAGCCGCGGCGGCAGCCCTGGTGGAGTTCATCCGTGAATTCAAGACGTGGGAGCTTCGTGACCGGGTTGACCACCATTGAGGCCGTGGGTGCCTAGTTTTCGGCAGGTGCGATACCCCTGTCCGTCGAAGCAGCGGGCAGGGGGCCTAAGACGGTGAAGCGGACGCACCCGCAGAGGCTGGAGAGGGAGCACCTGCTGGCAGTGCTCAACGCGGTGGACGAAGCGATTCACATCGTGGACGCCGACGGCTACACCGTCTTCTACAACGACCAGGCAGCCCGGTTCGAGCGGCTGGAAGTCCACGACATGATCGGCAAGCACGTGCTTCAGGCTTACCCTTCGCTTCGCCCCGCCGACAGCACGCTATTGGAGGTGCTCAGAACCGGCCACCCGGTGCTGAACCGCCAGCAGACCTTCACCACCGAGAAAGGTCATACCGTGACCGTGCTTTCGTCCACCTTCCCCGTCTTCCGTGGCAAGGAGCTCATCGGTGCCGTTGACATCTCCCGTGACATCACCAAAGTGCGCGAACTGCTAGAGAAGATCGTTCTTTTGCAGGACAGGTGCAGCCGGTTGGCCCGCGGCGGCGTTCAGGCCGATGCGATCAGAACGGCGAGGTTCACCTTCTCCGACATCGTGGGAGAGAATGCGCAGCTCGAGAAGATAAAGGCACTGGCCGTCAGGGCGGCCCAGGCAACGGTGCCGGTGTTTGTGTTTGGGGAGACCGGTACCGGCAAGGAGCTCTTTGCCCAGTCGATACACAACGCAGGACCGCGGCGCGACCGCCCTTTCATCGCTCAGAACTGCGCCGCCATACCCGGCGAGCTCTTGGAGAGCATCCTGTTCGGCTCGGTGCGGGGGGCTTTCACCGGGGCTCACGATCGCCCGGGCCTCTTTGAGGCCGCCGACGGAGGCACCCTGTTCTTGGACGAGCTGGCGAGCATGCCGGTGCCCCTGCAGGCGAAGCTGCTGAGAGCACTGGAGGACGGGTACATCCGCAGGGTGGGAGGGTTGAGGCCCATCCCCGTCGACGTTCGGATCCTGGCTTCCAGCAACGAGGATCCGGCACTGGCCGTGCGCGAGGGCAGGCTCCGTCAGGACCTCTTCGCCCGGCTGAGCAGCGTCTGTCTCCAGTTGCCGCCTCTCCGCGAGCGCCGCGACGACATTCCGTTGCTGGTCGACCACTTCTTGGCCAAGCATCATCCGGAGGAGCGCGGGCGTCCGGAGCTCGCGCGCGAGGTGCTGGAGTTCTTCGGCAGCTACGAATGGCCGGGGAACGTTCGCGAACTGGAAGGAGCCATCCGGGGAGCGCTGGTGCTCGGTTGGGGCGAGCCGGTCTTGCGGGCCGAACACCTGCCGGCGTATCTTGTGCGTCCGGATGCGCCTGGCGGCGGTCAGAGGGAGAACCAGACCCTCCGCAGCCTACTGGAGAGCTACGAAAAGGGGATCATCAGGCGGGCGCTCGCCAGGGCAGGCGGCAATATCTCGGAAGCGGCGCGCAGCCTCGGTCTGCCCCGCCAAACGCTGCAGTACCGGCTGCGGATGCTGGACAGGGAGGATCGCCGGGTCGGCACGGAATTTGCAAACAAGCCGTAGGTCGGCTTTCGGCAGGCTAACCGGTAGGAGGCGAGGCACTTGCGCACGCAGGTTGAGGGTGGCCGGCGCTCGCACCGCGAGGTAGCGCGCTGGGCGGACGTAACCGACGCGGAATGGAATGACTGGCGGTGGCAGGTTGCCAACCGGATCACCACCGTGGAGCAACTGGCGGAGGTCATCCCGCTTTCGGATGCCGAGATCGGGGACATCCGCGAATGCCTGAAGACCTTCCGCATGGCCGTCACACCGTACTACGCAAGCCTGATCGATCCACACGATCCCGGCTGCCCCATACGCCTGCAGTCGGTGCCCAGCCGGGCGGAGGCGACCCGCGGCCAGGACGACCCGGTGGACCCGCTCTACGAAGAGACCGACTCCCCGGTGCCCGGGATCACCCATCGCTATCCCGACCGTGTGCTGTTCATCGTTACCGACCAGTGCTCCATGTACTGCCGGCACTGCACACGGCGACGCCTGGCCGGCCAGACGGACCGCGCGCCGACCCGGGCCCAGCTCGAAGAGCGACTGGACTACGTGCGCCGGACCCCCCGGGTGCGGGACGTGGTGCTTTCCGGCGGCGATGCGTTCCTGGTGTCCGACTCACTCGTCGAGTACCTGCTGAAGGAGCTCCGGGCCATCCCGCACGTGGAGATCATCCGGCTTGCCACCCGAACTCCGGTCGTGCTGCCGCAACGGATCACCTCCGAGCTGTGTCGCGTCATCCGCAAGTATCACCCCGTCTACGTTAACACGCATTTCAACCATCCCCGGGAACTGACGGACGCGGCCACCGAAGCCTGTGCTCGGCTGGCGGATGCGGGTATACCCATCGGCAACCAGACGGTCCTGCTACGGGGGGTCAACGACTGCCCGGTGGTCATGCGCCGCCTCGTTCACGGTCTGCTCAAGGCGCGGGTTCGTCCCTATTATCTGTACCAGTGCGACCTCTCGCGGGGGATCGAGCACTTCCGAACGAGCACGGCGCGTGGTGTGGAGATCATCGAGTACCTCAGGGGACACACCTCGGGCCTGGCCGTTCCTACCTACTGCATAGACGGCCCCGGAGGGGCGGGGAAGATCCCCGTGGGTCCGGAGTACGTGCTCTCCCGCTCCCCGGAACGCCTGGTGCTCCGCAACTATGAGGGGGTCATCTGTGCCTACCGCGAGCCGCCGACACCACATAGCGAAGGCGAAAGGTGCCCTACCTGTGGAGGATTTCACGAGGAGCTGGCGTCCGGTGTCGGAGCCGTCCTTGCGGGCAGGGCGCCTTTCCTGGAGCCCGGCGAACTGGAGCGGGCCGGACGCCGCCGGACCGAACACAAGGACTGCTGACGACGGGCGGTGAGAGCAGCTCCGTGTCTGACCTGCGTATCCTGCACGTGGACATGGATGCCTTCTTCGCCGCCATTGAGCAGCGTGACCGGCCCCAGCTGCGGGGGCGACCGGTGGTGGTAGGCGGGCCGCTGGAAGGGCGTGGGGTGGTTTCCACCGCGTCCTACGAGGCCCGACGCTTTGGCGTGCAGTCGGCCATGCCCCTGAGCGTCGCCCGGCGCCGTTGTCCCTCGGCCGTGTTCCTGCCGGTCGACATGGCGCGCTACCGCGAGGTGTCCCGGCAGCTGCTCGCCCTCTTCCAACGCTTCACTTCGCTGGTGGAGCCGCTTTCGCTGGATGAGGCCTTCCTCGACCTGGGTCCGGGAGCCGACGGGCCGGGGGAGGCGGTGCTGCTGAAGGCCGCCATTCGTTCGGAGCTCGATCTGACCGCCTCGATAGGCGTTTCCTTCAACAAATTCTTGGCCAAACTGGCCTCGGATCTCGACAAGCCGGACGGCTTGCTGGTCATCCCTGCAGAGAGCGCCCGCGAGGTGATCGCCCCCCTTCCGGTCCGTAGGCTATGGGGGATCGGCCCTCGCGGGGAGGCTTTCTTGCACGAGCGCGGGCTGTACCGTATCGGTGACGTGGCCCGCGTGGATCCGGCGCTGTTGCGGCCGGCCTTCGGCCGGCGGGCGGAGGAGATCGTGCGCCTCGCCCAGGGCATCGACCATCGGCCGATCGAGCCCGTCCATCCGGTGAAGTCCTTGAGCGAGGAGCTGACCTTCCCCCGCGACGTCCGTGAGCGTGCCGTGCTCGAGGCTGCGCTGGAGGAATTCGCCCAGGCCCTTGAGCGGCGGCTGATCGAAGCGGCGCTCCGAGCCAGGACCGTGACCGTGAAGGTGCGCCTGGCGGACTTCACCACCCTGACGCGCAGCCGAACCATGCCGGCTCCCACTTCGAGCGCCCAGGTTCTCCTACGGGCGGCGAAGGGTCTGCTCTTGACCGTCGACGCCGACAGGCAGCGGGTCCGACTTATCGGACTTGGGGTTTCGGGACTCGCGGGACGCGATCGTCCCGAGCAGATCGCCTTTCCTTTCTACCACTGAGCTGCTTACCTAAGATCATACAACTCGACCAGGGATTTGCAGCCATGCCGTCGAAGCTGACTTGCGCTCCTGAAACAATCCACCCTTCGCTCTTGGGGAAGGGAACTGGCAGGTGAACTCCAAGCACGATGATCGGTGACACCATCCGTCGCATGCGGAAGGCCAGGAAGCTGACACTCCAGAAGGTAGGGGCGGCCACCGGGCTCAGCCCCGGTTTTCTAAGTCAGGTGGAGCAAAACCAGGCCACCCCCTCCCTTTCGTCGCTGCGCAAGATCGCCCGGGCGCTTGAGACATCGGTCTTTTGCCTGCTCGCCTCGGAGTCGGAAGGTTCGTTCATCGTGCGGCGAGGGCAGCGCAAGTCCTGCCGCTGGCCCAACCGCAACGTGGCATTCGAGCTGCTTTCTCCAGATCACCACAGCGCGTCGATCGAGGTAGTGATGGCCCGCCTGCTTCCGGGTGAGGCCACCTCCCACGAACCCCTCGCCCACGGCAGCGCCGAAGCCCAGGAATTCTGCTATGTGCTGTCGGGCGAGGTCGACCTCAGCATCGGCGACGAGACCTACCGGCTGGCCCAAGGTGATAGCATTCTCTTTCGCCCCGGACTCCCTCACCGCTACTCGAACCCGGGCGAACTGCCCTCGGAGATCATCGCCGTGATGCACCCACCCGCGTTTTGATCGCGGCCCAGGAAGGAAGCTTGCCGGCCGCGGAGAAGCCTCGTGCCGGGAGGATAACGCCGTGAGTGGTGCGGGCCGACGCCGGCGGGTAGCCGAGCTCAGACCGGGCGAGCGGGTGGATTCCATCTTCGTAGTGGCTCGCAAGGCGCTTTGCTCCTTTCGTGACCCGGCAAGAGGTTGTTACCTGGCGTTGTGGCTGGCCGATGCCACAGGCCAGGTCAAGGCCCGCGTGTGGGAGGGTGCCTCCGAGATAGCTCCCAGCGTCCAGGTGGAGCGACCCTTCCGCGCGGTGGGGACGGTGGAGGTATTCCGGGACGGGCTCGAGCTTAACTTGGAGCGGCTGGAACCCGTGGCAGAGGGGGACGTGCACCCGGAGGACTTCTTGCCGGTAGGCGCGCGGAACCCGGACGAGATGGCGGCGGAGATCGGGACCTTGTGTCGGACGGTGTCCGAGCCGTCTTTGAGGGCGCTGCTTGAGTCCCTGTTATCGGACACCGACTTCCTGGGGGCTTTTCTGCGCGCACCGGCCGCCAAAGTGATCCACCACGCCTACCTCGGAGGGCTGGCCGAGCACAGCCTGGAAGTGGCCACCGTGGTGCTGACCATGGCCGAGCTCTACCCGTCGCTCGACCGCGACCTGACGCTGTGCGGAGCCCTTCTGCACGACGTGGGCAAGATCCACGAGCTCAGATACGACTGGGTGATCGAGTACACCGATCGAGGACGGCTGCTGGGCCACACCGTGCTGGGCTACCAGCTGATCGCCGAGCGGCTGACCGCCCTTGCGTTTCCCGAGGAACTGGGCTACCGCCTGCTGCACCTGATCCTGAGCCATCACGGCGAGCCGTCCTGGGGAGCGCCGGTGGTGCCGCAAACACTGGAGGCGGCCGTCTTGGCTCATGCCGACCTCCTGTCCGGGCGTACCCGTCAGTTTCACCGGATCCTCCAGTCCGCGGAAGAACAAAAGACGACCTGGACGCCATACGACCGGGTGTTGGAGCGTTACCTGTACCGCGGCACGACCGGTGGACGCCAGGGCAGGTATCAGGAGCCCGGGGATGGTTGAGTCGGCCGTGTTCGCGGGTGCCTGTGTGGTGGTCGGCCACCCCGCCGACGCAGCTAGGGGCCGGGACATGTGCTGCCAGGGAGCCGATACGCGATGAAGACCTGGAACAAAGTGGTCGACCTGTTGGCCTCCAGGCCGGGCGTGGCGATGCTGGTCGGCGCGTCCGACACCGGCAAGACCACGCTCGCCGTTTCCCTGACTAACCAGCTGCTCGCCACCGGAGTCCGGGTTGCAGTGGTGGACGGCGACATCGGGCAGTCCGACCTGGGTCCTCCCGGGACGGTGGGGATGGGAATACCGGAAGGCCAGATCGAGCGGATGTCGGACGTGCCCCTGCATGCCGCCTACTTCGTGGGATCGAATTCGCCGGAAGGGCACAGCCTCTCGCTGCTCGTGGGAGCGTCTCGCATGATCGCGGAGGCACGTGCCCGTGGGGCGCAGGCCGTCATCCTTGATACCACCGGACTGGTGCAGGGAAGGGCGGCCCGCGTGCTCAAGCACTTCAAATTTGAGTTGATCCGACCGGATTACGTATTGGCGCTCCAACGTGAGAACGAGCTGGAAAGCCTGTTGCGCCCGCTGGAACGCCTGGCCGGCCCCATGGTGATAAGAGTCAGAGCTTCCGCCCGCGCGCAGTCGCGGTCGCGTCACCAGCGTAAACTGCTGCGCGAACGCGCATTGCGTGCTCACCTGGCCGGTGGCAGACTGCAGGAGTGCCGTCTGGACGAAGTCAGCCTGCTACGCACGATCTACCGTACCGGTCGCCGCGTGAGCCCGTCGGAGTATCCCAGTTTGAGCCAGCGGCTGGGGTGTCCGGTAGTTCACGCCGAATGGATCCCGGAAGGGCTGTACCTCGTGCTCGACGGTTCGTTTGAGCAACGCCGTTTGGACCGCCTGAAGGAGCAGGAAGGAGTGGAGCAGATCTTCACGAGCCGCGTCGAACGGCTGCGTGAGCTTCTGGTAGGCCTTACCGACGGCCACGGAAACTGGCTCGGAATCGGGGTCCTGACGCAAATCGACTTTTCCCGGGAAACCGCCACCATCTTCACGAAGGTCGACATGCGGCAGGCAAAGGCGGTTCACGTGGGTATCCTCAGGGTAACGACGGAGGGGGAGGAGCTTGGCAAGATCTTCCCCAACGACATCTAGCGGTCTTCCAGGCCATGACGGTGACTGATCCGGTCGCCGAGATCGCCTCGCTGATCGCGGGTAGCCGCTATTGCGTGGCGCTCACCGGCGCCGGGATCTCCACCGAGAGCGGCCTGCCCGACTTCCGAACGCCCGGTAGCGGGCTGTGGGACGGATGGGACCCGGTTGCCGAGCTTTCCGTGCAAGCCCTCACCCGCGACCCCGAGCGGTTTTACCGGGCTTTTCTATCACTGAAACGTTTTGGCGGCGCCAGCCCGAACCGGGCGCACCTGGCCCTGGCGTGGATGGAAGAACGCGGCCTGCTCAAGGGGGTTATCACCCAGAACGTGGACGGGCTTCACCTGGCCGCCGGTTCGCGCCGGGTGCTGGAGATTCACGGACATCTCCGCACTGGAAGCTGCATGGACTGCCGGCACCTGATGCCCATGACCGACCTGCTGGCGCAGGTAGACGGCGGGATCGTCCCGCCGCGCTGCCCGCGGTGCGCCGAGGTGGTTCGCCCCGACGTGGTGTTGTTCGGCGACCCTTTGCCCCCATGCTTTCAGGATGCACAGGCGGAAAGTCGCCGCGCCGATCTCATGCTGGTGGTCGGATCCAGCCTTCAGGTGTGGCCGGCAGCCGCCTTGCCGGCGCTGGCGGGCAGTCTGATCATCATCAACCTCACCGCGACCCCTTATGATCGGCAGGCTCGGGTCACCGTCCACGAGCGGGCTGGGGACATGCTGGAGGCGGTGAGACGAGTTCTGGAGCACGGGCAGGCGTGAATGGGAGGGACGAGGCGGAGGCACGTTAACCCCATCCAGATGGCGGAACGGGGTCGCGGAAGATGGCGTGCCGGGGACGCTTCGTCTTGCGCAGTCGGGTCAGTACCGCCTGGCCCGGGAATGACCGCGTCCCGTTCCTGCATCTTCGGCGCAACGGGCACGGCAAGGGCCCCGGACTGGTCCTGTTGCACGGTTACGGGATGCGCAAGGAGCAGTTCACGCTGCCGGCGCTGGTGCTGCGTCGGCTGGGCTGCTCGGTGGTGGTTCCCGATCTTCCGCTCCACGGCGACCGCTGTCCGGGTTCACCGGCCGCGGTAGCCGCCGACCTCCTGGCCTCCGCGGAGCTCGATACCTGTGCCCTGCTATTCCGCCAGGCGGCGCAGGACGTCCAGGCGTGCCTTGACTGGCTGGGGGACCAGCCGGAAGTCGATGACGAGCGCCTGGGGGTGATCGGCTTCAGCCTGGGCGGCATCCTGGCGGCGCTGGTGCTCGGTCTGGACACGCGCCCACGGGCTGGAGTGTCGGTGGTGGGCGCGGGCGACCTCGCCGGCCTGATCCTCGGTTCTCCCATGGCATCAGCCTTCCGCCAGCGCCTTGCGCGTCACGGCTACGGCCCCGAACAGGTGAAAGAGGCGCTGCGGGAAGTCGACCCCTTGACCTACGCACCCCGCATCGCCAACCTCTTGATGATCAACGGTGAGCGCGATCCGATCGTCCCCCGGCAGGCAGTCCTCACCTTCTGGAACTCGCTGGACCCCTCGCGCCACAACCGACTGGTATGGGGACCGTGGGGTCACTTTCCACCCGTGTGGCAAAGCTTCCGGCAGGTCCTCGACCACCTCCGCAGTCGTATGCAGGGCCTGATTACGGCACGGGGCTAAGGCGGCAGGATAACCCGTCGACGGGCGTGAAGTAGCCGGCCAACCCGGTAGCGGAAGGAGCCGGACCGCCTTGCCGATAACCTGGGAGTTGTTGGACCTACCCTGTCCGGAAGCGCTGTACGAGAGCTACCTCCGTCATCCGAGTAGCCTGGCCGGCCGCTTCGAGCACGACCCGCGCGATCCAACTTGGCCGTCGCACCGTCTGGCCTATCTCGCCCGCCGGGAGTTCGACCGTGAGGGGCTCGCGCGGGCGCTGGAGGAATACAACCGGTCGCTGGGATCCGCGGCGGAGGTGGAAGCCGGCCTGGCCGCGCTTCGCGACCCGCGCAGCGTGCTGGTGATTGGGGGACAGCAGGCAGGTCTGCTCACCGGCCCCCTTTACACCGTGTGCAAGGCGATCACCGTGCTGCGGCTCGCCCGGGAACTGGGCCGGCGGCTGGCGGTGCCCGTGGTCCCGTGTTTTTGGGTGGCGTCCGAAGATCACGATACCACCGAGGTGGATCACGCCTGGGTGCTCGACGCCGAGGGAATGCCCGTTCGCCTGGAGATCGACCTTCCGCGGGGCAGGCGTCTGCCGGTGGACTCCATCCCTCTCGCGGGTCAGGGCCTTGGGGTGGTCGAGCGGCTGGCCGCGGTGCTCCCGCCGTCCGAGCACCTCGCCGAGGTACTGATCTTGCTCGAGGAGACGGCCGCCGCGGCCACGAGCGTCGCCGACTGGTTCGCCCGTATCATGGCCCGGCTGTTCGGACGGCGCGGACTCGTCCTCATCAACCCCGCGCATCCCGCTTTCCGCCGCCTCACCGCCGAGGCATTCGCGAGGATCCTGGAGGAATCGCCGAGAATCGTTGCCGCCGTGGCCGAGGGAGCCGAGGCGGTCGCCGCCCTCGGCTATCATCCGGCGCTTCGCAACCGTCCCGGGCAGGCTCCGCTGTTCATGGCCGGCACGTCGGGGGAGCGGCTGCCGCTGTTCCTCAGTCCCGGCGGCTTCGCCGTCGGTTCTCCCGCCTCGGGATGGCACCTGAACCGTGAGGAGGCCATCGCCCTTGCCCGCCGCGAACCCTGGCGCTTTGCGACCAGCGTGGTGTCACGACCGCTCGTCCAGGAGTCGGTCCTGCCCGTGTTGGCCCAGGTGTCCGGACCGGGTGAGGTCGGCTACCATGCTCAGTTGCGAGAGGCATTTGCCGGCCTGGGACTTTCGATGCCGATGCTTTGGCCTCGGCTCGGGACGACCATCGTTGACGGCTCTGTCCGCCGGCTGATGGACCGTTACGGTGTCGGCCTCGAAGCTGGGCCGGAAGGGCTGCAGGCGGCGCTCCGCGCCAAATTGGCCGAACTTGACGAGACCGGTTTCGAGGCTGCCTTCAACGCCGCCCGTGAGGCGGTTAAGGCGCACTACGAGTCCATCGAGCGCGCGGTGACCTCGCTGGACGCCTCGCTCGGGCCGCTTACCGCGGAGAACCTGCGCCGAGTACTGCGGGAGATCGACTACCTACTGCAACGGACCCAGGCTGTCCATGCCGACAGGCACCGCGTGGTGGTGCGCCACTTCCGGCGCATGGAGGCAAGCCTTTTCCCGTGCGGCCGGCAACAGGACCGGGTGCTCAACGTGCTGCCATGGCTGGCCCGCTACGGCGCAAACTTTCTTGGATGGCTTGCCGATTACCCCTTCGACACCGACTTCCGCCACCGCGCGCTCCTGCTTTAGCAGGGCGGCCGCATCCGCAATATTGCCACTTTTCAGCAGGGCGGGGCGGTCCCCGGCGAGGTGGCAGGAGTTGACGGTGCGGGGACGGAACTACCGAGGCGCCCGGCAGCTTCAGGGAACCCGCGGGGACGAAGCAACGGGGAGGTGTTACGCGGTGCCGGAAAGGGTCGCCATCGTGGGAGTGGGACATTCGGACATACGTTCGATCACTCCCGGGGTTTCGTACAAGGAACTGATGTTTGAGGCGGCGACCAGGGCTTACGAGGACGCGGGGGTCAACCCCCGCAGGGATGTGGACAGCTTCATCAGCGTTTCGGAGGATTTCTGGGAGGGTACCAGCATCTTCGATGAGTACGTCCCCGACCAGCTCGGGGGTGCCTTAAGACCGGTTCACACGGTGACGGGGGACGGCATTCAGGCTTTGGGCTGCGCGGCCATGCTAATCCGGACCGGCCGGGCCCGCATCGTGGCTGTGGAAGGACACAGCAAGCACTCCGACATGCGCACCCCCTACCACATCCAGGAGTTCGCCTTCGACCCGATCTTCAACCGCCCACTGGGAGCTCACCCCCACTACCTGGCAGGTTTGGAGATGAACCGTTACCTGTTCGAGACGGGGACCACCCGGGAGCAATGCGCGATGGTGGTCCGCAAGAACCGGTCATGCGCGATCTCGAACCCCCGGGCGGTCTACGGCGCCCGGCTATCGGTCGAGGACGTGCTGGCCTCTCCGCCTGCCTTCTATCCGCTGACGGAGCTCGACATCGCCCGCCCGGCGGACGGCTGCTTCGTGATGGTGGTGGCCGCCGAGAGCGTGGCGGGCGACCTGGCCGGCGAGCCTGTATGGATCGCCGGTTACGGCTGGTGCACCGAAACCCCGTCCCTGGAATCCAGGGAATGGGGCGAGGCCGTTTACGCGCGCCTTGCCGCCCAGCAGGCCTACCGGATGGCGGGGATAACCGACCCCTTCCGGGATCTTGACTTCGCCGAGGTCGACGACTCCTTTTCGTACAAGGAGCTGCAGCACCTGGAAGCCCTGCGGGTGTGCCGGCCCGGTGAGGCGGCCGACATGCTCGAGGACGGGGTGACGGGTCCGGACGGCGATTTTCCGGTCAACGTGTCTGGAGGAAGCCTGGGGGTGGGACACCTTCTGGAGGCCACGGGGCTGCACCGGGTTTACGAGGTGGTCCTGCAGTTGCGCGGCCAGGCAGGTTCAAGCCAACTTGCGGGCGTGGAACGCGGTCTGGCCCAGAGCTGGCGCAACCTCCCGACCACCACCGGTTGCGTGATCATCCTGGAGAAGGGCTGAGGGGAGGGACAACGGTGGCGAAGGTAGCCGTAGTCGGCGCCGGGATGACCCGGTTCGTCCGGCGCGCCCAGGAGACAGGTAGGGAGCTGGCCTGGCAGGCGGCCAGGATGGCGCTGGATTCGGCCGGCCTGACCCTCAAGGATGTGGACGCGGTGGTCATCGGCAGCGCGCCGGACGCCTTTGACGGCGTGCACATGAAGGGCGAGTACCTGTCGGACGGCTCGGGAGCCTGGCACAAGCCCTGCATCCGCTGCTTCGTGGGCGGCGCCACGGGGGTTTTCGCCCCGATCCAGGGCTGGTACCACATCGCATCGGGTCAGTTCGATACCGTGCTGGTGGTCTGCGAGGAGAAGATGTCCTCCACCTACCCGCACCCGCAGGGCGCGTTCATCACCATCTTCGACCACACTACCGAGCGGGCGCTGGGCCCGAACCTGCTGTGGATCTTCGCGCTGGAGATGAACCGGTACATGACGGTTCACGGCATCACCAAGGAAGAGATCGCCCTG
The DNA here is from genome assembly GCA_020725145.1 of Symbiobacterium thermophilum. Taxonomy (GTDB): domain Bacteria; phylum Bacillota; class Sulfobacillia; order UBA995; family UBA995; genus DYFO01. Next base: position 59,694 of record DYFO01000002.1, on the reverse strand, counting down.
GTGGCCGTGAAGAACAAGAAGAACGCTCTGGACCATCCCTGCTCACAGTTGCAGGAGGAGGTCACCGTCGAGGACGTACTCAACTCGGAGCTTTTGGCCTGGCCCGTCAACCGGCTCGACGTTTCTCCGGCGAGCGACGGCGCGGCCGCGGTGGTCATGTGCGCCGAGCACGTGGCCAAGCGGGTGAGCGAGCGGCCGGTGTGGGTGGAGGGCGTGGGCTGGCATCTGGATACCGCGTACTGGACCAACCGCGACCTTTACTACCCGCGCTATGTTGAGTACGCGGCGCGCATGGCATACGAGATGGCCGGTATCCGTGAACCCCGCAAAGAGATCCACATCGTGGAGCCCTACGACCCCTTTGACTACAAGGAACTCCATCACCTCGAAGGATTGCTCTTGTGCAAGCGGGGAGAAGCCGCACGGTTGACCGCCGACGGCGTAACCCAGCGCGATGGCGATCTGCCCGTGTGCCCTTCCGGGGGTCTTTTGGGAGTGGGTAACCCCATCGCCGCCGCCGGCCTGATGAAGGTGTGCGAGCTTTTCTGGCAGCTCCGGGGCGAGGCGGGGAAGCGGCAGGTCCCGGGGACCCCGCGGCGGGGTCTGGCCCAGGCCTGGGGCGATCTAATGCAGGTGGGCACGGTGATCATCCTGGGGGTCTGAGAGGGGGGGCAAACCATGAGCGTCAACATCAAGGAGTGGCCCGGCACCGCGCTTGGCTCCAAAGACTTGGAGGAGGGTCGGGTGCTCACGGTGAGGCACCGGGTCCGGGCGGAATACGCCTGGGATGCGGGAGTGGCCATCGGACGTTACCTGCGCGAGCTGAAAGCGGGCAGGTTGATAGCCCGCCGTTGCCGGGGTTGCGACCGGATCCTCCTTCCGCCCAGGATGTTCTGCGAGGAGTGTTTCCGCCCCACCGACGAATGGGTCTACGTCCAGGACACGGGCACCGTGAACACGTTCTCGGTGTGTTACGTTCGCTGGGACGTCGCCCGTCTCACCGAGCCCCAGCTCCCCGCGGTCATCCATGTCGACGGAGCCTCGCCCGGCATGGGCATCATGCATCTTCTGGGTGAGGTCAGGCCGGAGGACGTGCGTATCGGTATGCGGGTGAAGGCGGTCTGGAAGCAGGTCGAAGAGCGCGAGGGGGCCATCACCGACATCCGCTACTGGAAGCCGATCGCAGAGGAGGTGGGCTGATGCTGGAGCGGATCACCAATCCCGAAGAGGTGAGGACCTGGTCGGGTGCTGTGCCGATAGAGCATGTGTACACCGTTGGGGTGGCGGGCGAGGTTTTCTTCCGCGCCATCAAGGACCGCGGGCGTCTGGTGGCCTGCGTCTGTCCCGACTGCGGCACCGACTACCTGCCGCCTCGGCTGTACTGCGAGCGTTGCTTTGCCAAGACTGCCGACTACCGTGACCTCGAGGCCAGGGGAACGGTGCACACGTTCACGGTCGCCCACTTCGACCTCGACGGCCGCCGGCTTGCGACACCGGAACTTTACGCCTTCGTGCGCATCAACGGCTCCGGGGGAGGGATCGTGCACCGCCTTGGCGAGGTGGCGGCATCCGACGTGTACATCGGCATGGAGGTGGAAGCCGTCTTCCTCCCGCCTGCGCGGCGGACGGGCTCCATCTTGGACATAGCCTACTTCAAACCCGTTGTCTGAGCAAGCGGCAGCCAGCGTCCCGGAGCGTCTGCTTCGGGACGCTGGCTGCCAACATCGCCAAGGGGGGGTGTCGGCGCTGGACTTTGAACTGGGCGAGGAGCATCAGATGATCCGACGCGCGGTGAGGGAGTTCGCCGAGCGTGAGATCATGCCTCACGCCGCCGCCTGGGACGAGGAAGAACGGCTGCCCGAAAGCATCTTCGCCGCCATGAGCGAGCTTGATCTTTTCGGGCTTCCCTTCCCCGAGGAGTACGGCGGCGTGGGAGCCGATTACCTGTCGTATGTGCTGGCGGTCGAGGAGATCGGCAGGGCATCGGGGTCGCTCGGCATCACCTACGCCGCCCACGTCTCCCTGGGCGCGTCGCCTTTTTGGCGCTTCGGAACCGAGGAACAAAGGCGTCGCTGGCTCGCGCCTTGCGCTCGGGGCGAAATGCTTGCGGCTTTCGCGCTCACCGAGCCCAATGCGGGCTCTGATGCCGCCGCCACCGAGACTCGCGCCGTACTCGACGGCGACCACTGGGTCATCAACGGCTCCAAATGCTTCATCACCAACGGATCGCGGGCCGGGGTCGTGGTGATCACCGCCGTCACCGAGAAGGGGAAGGGGACCCGGGGGATCTCCAACCTGGTGGTGCCCGCCGGCACCCCTGGCTTCCGGGTGGGAGCCAGCTACAAGAAGCTGGGCTTACGGGCGTCGGACACGGTCGAGCTGTCGTTTGAGGACTGCCGCGTCCCCGCCGATCACATTCTGGGCTCGGCCGGGGAGGGCTTCCGGCAGTTTTTGCAAGTGCTGGACGGCGGCCGCATCAGCGTGGCCGCGTTGTCGGTAGGTATTGCCCAGGCCTGCCTGGACGCGTCATTGGCGTACGCCCGCCAGCGCGTCCAGTTCGGCAAGCCGATTGCCAGCTTCCAGGCTATCCAGTTCAAACTGGCGGACATGGCTACCGAGATAGAACTGGCCCGGCTGGCCACCTGGCGGGCGGCATGGCTGAAAGACCAGGGCCGGCCGTTCACCCGGGAAGCGGCAATGGCCAAGCTCTTCGCCTCGGAGGTCTGTGTCCGTGCGGCCCTCGAGGCGGTTCAGATCCACGGAGGGTACGGTTACATGGCCGAGTATCCCGTGGAGCGTTACCTCCGGGACGCCAAACTGATGACCATCGGCGAGGGGACCTCGGAGATCCAGCGACTGGTGATCGCAAGACAACTCGGGTGCCAGGGATGAATCCCGGCCCGCGGGGAGGCACAAAGTTGCGGGAAGGCTTCAACACCCAGGACGATTCCGGACTCGGCGCGCAGCCCCTGGGCGACGGCCAGCTGTTCATGTCGCCCGATGTGGACGCGGCGCGGGAGTTCTTTCGTGGAAAATCAAGGCGAATGGAGCCAAAGCTCACCACGGTGTCCGAAGCGGTAGCCCGGTTCGTACACGACGGCGACTACATCGGCGTGGGTGGATTCGGGGCCAATCGCATTCCTACCGCGCTTTTGCACGAGGTGGTTCGCCAGGGCAGAAAGCGACTGGGTCTGTCCGGCCATACCGCCACCCACGATTGCCAGATCCTCATGGCCGGCCACTGCGTGGACCGGTGCGACGTGGCCTACGTGGTGGGTCTGGAGGCCAGAGGGTTGTCACGGCACTCCCGACGTGCCTTCGAGGAGGGACGGGTGGCGGTAACCGAGTGGAGCAATGCCGCACTGGCCTGGCGGTACAAGGCCGCGGCGATGGGGGTGCCTTTCCTGCCCGCCCGGGTGATGTTGGGGACGGACACGGGTGGGCGCAGCGCCGCCATGGAGATCCGCTGCCCCTTCACCGGGATCCGCCTTGCGGCGCTGCCCGCGCTGTACCCCGATGTGGCGCTCGTACATGTGCACCGCGCGGATCCCTACGGCAACTGCCAGATCGAGGGGATCATGATCTCCGATCACGATCTTGCCCGGGCGGGCCGACGGGTGATCGTCAGCGCGGAGCGGATCATCTCCAACGCGGAGATACGCAGGGAGCCGACCCGCACCGTCATCCCCTACTACTGCGTGGATGCGGTGGTGGAGGTGCCCTACGGCAGCTACCCGGGGAACATGCCGTACGAGTACTACTCGGATGAGGAGCACCTGCAGGAGTGGCTGCGGGCGGAGGAGGATCCCGAGACCCTCGCCGCCTTCGTGCGAAGATACATCCTCGACACACCCGATTTCCCCGCCTACCTCGAGCTGTGCGGGGGGATAAGGCGCTTGCAGCGGCTGCGGTGGCTCGAGCATTTCCCTGGTAGGGGAGGCCTGGACCGGCGTGGGAACTGCTGAGAAGCGAGATTACAATGCTATGGAGTTGATGATCTGCCTTGCCGCCCGTTACCTGGAGGACGGCAGCACGGTGGTGGTGGGCACGGGCGCGCCTTGCGCGGCCGCCATGCTCGCCCAGCGCACCCACGCTCCCAACCTCATGATCATGTTCGAGGCGGGAGGTATGGGACCCCTCCTGCCGTCCATGCCTATCTCCGTGGGGGACTCGCGGACCTTCTACAAGGGCATAGCGGCCGGCAGCATGCCCGAGATCATGGAGGCCTGCCAGCGGGGCATGGTCGACTACACCTTCCTCGGTGGCGCGCAGATCGATATGTACGGAAACATCAACTCCACCTGCATTGGCGATCATCGCCGACCGACGGTGCGCTTCCCGGGCAGCGGCGGCGCCAACGACCTTGCATCACTTAGCTGGAAGACGATGATGATCACGCCGCAAGATCGTCGCCGCTTCACTCCCCGTCTCGATTTCGTCACCACTCCCGGCTATCTCACGGGACCCGGAGCCCGCGAGGCGGCCGGGCTCCCGCCCGGAACCGGGCCGTACAAGGTCATAACGCAGCTTGCCGTCATCGGCTTCGACCCTGAAACCCTGCGCATGCGGGTGGAGAGCCTTCATCCCGGAGTGACGCGCGAGGATGTTGAGCGCAATACCGGCTTCGAGTTGCTATGGGCCGAGGAACTGGTTGAATCGAGGCCTCCGGACCCCGAGGAGCTGGTCCTCCTGCGGGAGGAGGTCGACCCCCTGCGTTACATAATCGGTCGCGCTTGAGGGGTCGTCAAATCCCCGCGTTCGGGGAAGGTGCGGGCGACGGCACCGTAGAAAGGGTTTCGGAGCCTGCGGCCCTGCCGCTGCCGAGGTGGCGGCTTTGCTCTCCCAGGTCACCGGGTTGAGCCTCTTGGAGCTCTGCCTTGCGGTCGTGGACGTGGCCATCGTCGCCTACGTCCTGTACCGCCTGATGTCGATCATCCGCGGCACGCGGGCCGTCCAGTTGCTCAAAGGGGTTTTAGTGCTGGTCGTGGCCACGCCGGTCAGCGGGTGGCTGCGGCTTTACACCATCCACTGGCTGCTCGAGAAGTTCCAGCTCTGGCTGATCGTCGCCATGTTGGTCGTCTTCCAGCCCGAGCTCCGCCGCGTTCTCGAGCAGCTGGGCAGGGGTAAGCTGTTCGCCCGTCCCCTTGCCTTTCTTGGGGAGGAGGAGATGGCCCAGCTGGTCAGCACGGTGGTCAAGGCCGTCGACAATCTCAGTCGGAGCAAGACGGGGGCCATCATTGTGCTTGAACGCGAGATAGGGCTCAAGGACGTGATCGAGACCGGCACCAAGATCGACGGGGTGGTCTCCCCGGAGTTTTTAGTGAACATCTTCGTTCCCACCACCCCGTTGCATGACGGGGCGGTCATCATCCGTGGCGACCGGGTGGCGGCCGCCAGCTGCTTTTTGCCTCTGGCCCAGGCGGCCGAACTCTCGCGCGAACTGGGCACGCGTCATCGCGCTGCCCTGGGCATCACCGAGGAATCGGATGCGGTCGCCATCGTGGTGTCCGAGGAAACGGGGGCCATCTCGCTCGCCTGCGGCGGCAAGCTGATCCGGCACCTTGACGCACGGTCGCTCGAGGAGATGCTGACTTCGCTTTTGCACAGCACGCCGGTGTCCGGTTTCCTGTTACAGTACCGGACCCCCGGGTCCCGCAGGAGGCAGTGAATGCCCAGGCGCAAGCTGCTGATGGCCACGACCGACCGGTGGCTGGAGCAAGATCGCGGACTGAAGGTTCTTGCGGTGGCGATCGCCGTCCTGCTCTGGCTGCAGGCCGTTGCCGACCGCAATCCCATCGAGGAACGCAACTTCACCGGCCTTCCCGTCAAGTACTCAGATCCCCCTCCCGGTCTGGTGGTGGTCAGCCGGGAGCCACTTTCGGTCAACCTGACGGCCCGCGGGAGGTCGGGAATCCTTCAACACGTGACCCGGGAGGAATTCAAGGTCTACGTGGACCTGTCGGGGGCCGGACCCGGGCTGGGAGAGTACGAGATCCTGATCAGCCCGCCTCGTGGCGTAGAAGTTGCCCAGGTTTCGATGGAGCTCGCCACCGTTCGCGTGGATCGGTTGGTGACCAGACAGGTGCCGCTGCGCGTGGCCTTCAGGGGGGAGGTGGCGACCGGCCATGCACTGGGCGGACATGAGGTGGCGACCTCCCGGGTCACGGTGAGCGGTGCCGAGTCGCGGGTAGAGCTGGCCACGCAGGCGGTGGCGGAAGTGGACGTCAGCGGTGCGGCTGCGGATCTTCGGCGCCAGGTTCCCGTGCAGGTGCTGGCGGCCTCGGGCGACCGGCTGGGACAGGTCACGGCCAGCCCTGCGGTGGTCGAGGTCGTCGTGCAGGTAGTTCGCCTGCCCGACGCGGTCATGGTCCCGGTCGACGTTCAGCTTGAAGGAGTGCCCCATCCCGGATTTGTTGTGGCCGGGGTGTCGGTAACGCCGGCGGAGGTAGCCGTGGTCGCCCAGCCTGGGGCCCTGCAGGTGATGCGCTGGATCAATACGGCACCCGTGGTCGTAGAGGGGCGCCGGGAGACTTTCACGCAGTCGGTGCCGCTTCAGCTTGTCGAAGGCGTCCATCTCATCGATCCCCCGCGGGTGACGGTGACCGTGCAAGTACGCCCCACCGGTGAATTCCGGGTCTTCGAAGGCGTGGCGGTGGAGGTGCACCATCAACCCGCTCACCTCCGCGCGCGCACGATCCCCGACCGGGTCAAAGTCACCGTCCGCGGTTCGCCCGAGGCACTGGCCGCCCTGTCGCCTGCCAAGGTGACGGCGGCGGTCGACGTCGGGGATCGGTCGGCAGGTAGCTACGTTTTGCCGGTACGGGTAGGGGTTCCCTCCGGACTGACGGCGGAAAGCGTAGAGCCCGCCGAGGTCACCGTGGAACTGGTGTCGCCTTAGATCACCTGCGCAACATATACTGAAAGCATGCCCGGCGGAGGTGGAGCTTGAGCATGCCAAGACTGTTCGGGACAGACGGCGTGCGAGGCATTGCCAACCTTGAGCTGACAGGGGAGCTGGCCTACCGCTTGGGACGGGCCGCCGCGCACTGCTTGGCTCCGAGCTCCGGCCGGGCACGCATCGTGGTCGGCAAGGATACCCGTTGCTCCGGTGACATGCTCGAGGCGGCGCTGGTGGCGGGCATCCTGTCGGCGGGGGCCGACGCGCTGGTAGCAGGAGTGCTCTCTACCCCGGGCGTGGCCTTCGCCACCCGCAAGGCGCGAGCGGACGCCGGAGCGGTGATCTCCGCCTCTCATAACCCGGTGATCGACAACGGGATCAAGCTTTTCTCGCGAGAGGGTTACAAGATCTCCGAGGTGCTGGAGGAGGCGATAGAGCAGGCTGCCCTCGCCACCGCGGACACGATACCGCGGCCGACCGGGACTTTGGTGGGAAGGGCGCACCGTGCGCCGGAGCTTGCCGACATGTACCTTGAGCGGCTGGTGTCCACGGCCGACTTCCGTCTGGACGGCATGCACGTGGTGGTGGATCCCGCGCACGGCGCCACCTGTCGCCTGGCTCCGGCGTTGCTGGAACGCCTCGGCGCGCACGTCACGGCTATCCACGCTTCGCCGGACGGCGCGAGGATAAACGTGGGATGCGGGTCCACCAATCCCCAGGCCGTCTGCCGGGCGGTGATCGAACACCAGGCGGCGATAGGGCTCGCGCTGGACGGCGACGGTGACCGGCTGATCGCGGCCGACGAGCACGGTCGGGTGGTGGACGGTGATCAGATCCTGGCGATCTGTGGGCTGCACCTGCTTGGCCAAGGCCGCCTGCCGGGCCGCGGCATTGTGGCTACGGTGATGAGCAATCTCGGACTGGATCACGTCTTTCGTGCCCACGGTGGTCGTGTGGTCCGCACTCCCGTCGGGGATCGCCACGTGCTTGAGGCATTGCTCCGAGAAGGCATGGTGTTGGGGGGAGAGCAGTCGGGACACGTGATCTTCCTCGACACCGGGACGACCGGTGACGGGCTTGCAACCGCCGTCCGTCTGCTCGAGGTCATGGCGATGACAGGCCAGCCGCTGTCAGCGCTGGCGTCGCGGATGCCGCGTTATCCGCAGGCCCTGGTCAACGTGCGGGTGAACCGCAAGGTGGTGCCGGACGAACACCCGGGGGTACGGCAGGCGGTAGCCGAAGCCCGCCGCCGGCTGGGTGAGCAGGGCCGGGTAGTGCTGCGGGCTTCGGGAACGGAGCCGGTACTGAGGGTCATGGCGGAAGGAGAAGACCCCGAGGTGGTCGAAAAGGTGGCCGAAGAACTGGCCGCAGCGATCGCGCGCGAACTCGAGTATGATAAAGGGGGTGATCCGTAGCGGGCGCAGTTGTCAGGGAAGAGCGTAAACACCAGACTCGGATATGGAACGGCTGCGGAGGCTTTGACCAAGCGCCAGGGCTCCCCGTGCGGAGGAGCTGACGAGGACCGGGATCTCGGAACATCGGCGGGTGACCGGCGGTCCCCCATGACCGTCACGGACCTGACAAAACCCCAGGCGACTGCGGGTACAAAAGGGTCCGGGTGGGAGCAGCCGATCTGGGGCTTTGTCCCGTATCGGGGTTTTGGCCGCGCTCTTCCTCTGGAGGAGTGCGGCCTTTAGCTTGTCAAGACCGATCCCCGAATCTCGACGAAGAGGGTGAGCTTGATGTGCGGCATAGTCGGCTACGTCGGACGTCGCCCTGCCCTGCCGATACTGCTGGACGGGCTGCGTCGCCTTGAATACCGGGGTTACGACTCTGCGGGAGTCGCCGTTCTTCACGACGGTCGGCTCACCGTCGCCCGGGCGAAGGGCAAGATCGTCGCCCTGGAGCCGCGTCTTCACGGCGTTTCGCCAACCGGCACCACCGGAATCGGTCATACACGCTGGGCGACCCATGGCGCCCCATCCGAGGCCAACGCCCATCCCCATCTGGACTGCACGGGCGGGCTGGCGGTGGTGCACAACGGGATCATCGAGAACTACCTGGAACTGAAGGATGCGCTGCTCCTCAAAGGACACCGCTTCCTGTCGGAGACCGACACCGAGGTCATCTCGCACCTGCTCGAGGATGCCTACGACGGCTCGCTGGAAGTGGCCGTCCGCCAGGTGGCCACCGGGTTGCGGGGGTCGTTCGCGCTGGCCGTGACCTGTGTCAGGGAACCGGGCCTGGTCGTCGGCGTCCGCCGGGGGAGCCCGCTGGTGGTCGGGCTGTCAAGCGGGGAGAGTTTCCTGGCGTCGGACATCCCGGCCATCCTGAACTACACGCGCGACACCTATATCCTGGATGACGGGGAAGTGGCGGTGGTGACACCGGACGCGGTGAGGGTGTTGACGATCGACGGCCGCCCCGTGCTCAAGCCGGTGTTCCACGTCACCTGGGCTCCGGAGCATGCCGAGCGCGGGGGTTACCCGCACTTCATGCTCAAGGAGATCCACGAGCAACCCCGGGCCCTGGCCGATACGCTGGCGGGACGGATCGAGCGGGGCATTCGCCTCGACGAACTGGACCTCGGCCCCGACGCGGCCAAAGCCCTGGACCGGGTGTTTTTGACCGCGTGCGGCACCGCCTACCATGCGGCGCTGGTGGGCAAACACCTGCTGGAGCGGCTGGCACGGGTCCCGGCGGAGGTAGATGTGGCTTCGGAGTTCCGCTACCGCGACCCGCTGGTGCGGCCGGGAGACTTGGCCATCCTGGTCAGTCAGTCCGGGGAGACCGCGGACACGCTCGAGGCCTTGCGCGAGTGTCGGCGCCGCGGGGCACGCACGCTGGCCATCACCAATGTGATGGGAAGCTCGGTAGCCCGCGAGGCGGACACCGCGCTTTACACCCGAGCCGGTCCGGAGATCGCGGTGGCCTCCACCAAGGCCTATACCACCCAGATACTGGTGCTTACCCTGCTGGCGCTGAAGCTGGCGGAGCTGCGCGGACGGCTCGAACCTGCCTCGCTTTCCGCCTACGTCGGCGCGCTGACCCGGCTCCCCGACATGGCGCGGTCGGTGCTCGACGCAAACGACGCCGCAACGCGGGAACTGGCCGCGGCGTGGACCGAGCGGGATGATGTCTTCTTCATCGGTCGCGGCCTCGACCACGCACTAGCGCTTGAAGGGCAGCTCAAGCTCAAGGAGATTTCCTACATCCACGCCGAGGCCTATCCGGCCGGTGAGCTAAAACACGGGACGCTGGCGTTGGTCGTTGAGGGAGTTCCGGTGATCGCCCTGGCCACGCAAGTCGCGTTGCGGGAGAAGATGGCTTCCAACATCACTGAAGTGAAGGCCCGCGGGGCCACGGTGGTGGGTGTGGTGCGCGAAGGCGACCGTGATATTGCCCGGCACTGCGACCACTTGCTGACGGTGCCCCCGGTGGAGGGGTTGCTGGTTCCCGTGCTGGCCGCCATCCCGCTGCAGCTGCTGGCCTACCATGCCGCCGTGGCACGGGGCTGCGACGTCGACAAACCCCGCAACCTGGCCAAGAGCGTGACGGTGGAGTAGGTCCCGCACCTGACAGTACTTGAGGCCGGACCGGAAGCCGGGTTTTCTCCGGACCGCAAGATCGCCGATGACCAGCCTGCAATGCGCGCGGGGCCTGCTGGACGGTCGAAGTTGGCCAATGTAGAATGGGGAGGAGACCTTGGGGGCAGGAGAAGGATCGTGTCGGGGAGACGACGGATTACCCATCCACGCGGCGGCAAGCCGTCCGCCGAACCGCCAGGCCGCGTGCTGGGAGTGGGCCTGGACCTCGTGGAAGTAAACCGGGTGCGAGCGGCGATTGCCCGCTGGGACCGCCGCTTTTTGCAGCGCCTCTACACGTCCGAGGAACTCGAGTGCTGCCGGGGGCAGGCGAGGCGACTGGCAGGGCGTCTGGCGGCGAAGGAGGCGGTGCTCAAGGCCATGGGTACCGGCCTGCGCTTGGGAAACTGGCGGGAGATCGCGGTGACCCGCGATGAGCTGGGGGCGCCGCAGGTCAGCGTTGGTGGCCGGCTGGGCGAGGAGGCCCGCCGTCGGGGAATCGAAAGGTTCATGGTGAGCATCACCCACACCGCAGAACTGGCGGCGGCGGTGGTGATCGCGCTGGGGGGTTAGTCCGTGTACCTGGTTACGGCGGAGGAGATGAGACGGCTGGACCGGGCGGCCGCCGAGGAAGCAGGGGTCGCGGGCCTGGTGCTCATGGAGAACGCCGGCGCCGGGGCGGCCCGTATTGCGCTGGAGCTGCTGCGCGGCCCGGGCCGGGTAGCCGTTCTGGCCGGGCCGGGGCACAACGGCGGCGACGGCCTGGTGCTGGCCCGGCACCTCGCGGGTGCCGGCATTGAGGCGGAAGTCTTCCTGTTCGGTCAGCCCCGCGGCATCGCCTTGGAGAACCTGCGGGCCGCCAAGGGGGCCGGGGTAGCCGTCCACGAGGGAGGCGAGCAGGCGGGGAGGGCGCAGGCAGCCGACTTGATAGTGGATGCGTTGCTAGGCACGGGCCTGAAGGGTCCACCCCGGGGGACCATGGCCGCGATCATCTCCCGCGTCCGGGAATGGGACCGACCGGTACTGGCGCTGGACGTTCCCTCGGGGCTGGATGCCGACACCGGACAGGTACCCGGGGTGTGCGTCCGGGCTCAGGTTACGGCCACCTTCGGGCTGCCGAAACCCGGGCTGTATCTGTACCCGGGGGCGGCGGAGGTGGGTGAGGTTCGGATCGTGAACATCTCGCTGCCGCGCACGGTGATCGAACGCTATCCTCCGGCCACGCGGCTGCTCACCCCACAACTTGCCTCCGGCATGCTGCCGGACCGTCCTCCCTGGGGACACAAGGGCACTTTCGGACACACGGTGGTCGTGGGCGGCTCCCGCGGCTTCCTGGGGGCGGCCATTCTGGCGGGGCTGGGAGCCCTGCGGGCGGGGTCGGGACTGGCCAGCGTCATCACGCCTGCCCCGCTGGACCTGGAGGTGACCGCGGCGGCGCCCGAGCTGATGACGCTGGGAGTCGGCGACGGCGGCTGGCCGGCCGAAGCAGGAGGGTGGCTGGACACGGTCCTGGCACGGCGACCGGCCGCCCTGGCGGTAGGCCCGGGGATGGGTGCCGATCCGGGGCTCACCGGCCTGGTAGCCGGCATACTGAAACGGGTCAGCTGCCCGGTAGTAGTAGATGCCGACGCGCTGAACGCCCTGGCACGGTTGGACCCCGCGGAGTTGAGGTCGGTGCTTCGCCCCGATGTGGTGCTTACCCCCCATCCCGGCGAGATGGCCCGCCTGACCGGTCTGACGGTGGAGGCCATCAACGCCGACCGCATTGCCTGCGCCCGCGCGGCCGCCGGCAGGTGGGGAGTCATCGTGGTGCTCAAAGGCGCGGGCACGGTGGTAGCCCTCGCCGACGGCCGGGCGTGGCTGGACCCGGGCGGCAATCCCGCGCTGGCCACGGCAGGGAGTGGTGACGTGCTCACCGGCGTCATCGCCGGGTTGTTGGCCCAGGGGCTGGCTCCCGAGCGGGCCGCGGCCCTGGGAGTACACCTGCACCGGCGGGCCGGCGACCTGGCCGGGCAGGAGATGGGAAAGGCGGGAGTCATCGCCCGGGATCTCCTGAGCCGGTTGCCGGCCGCCCGGGCGGGGCTGGAGGCGGCCTCGACGAACTCCAACGCGGCGAGGTGACGGCGGTGACCCGACAGGTGCGGCCCACCTGGGCAGAGATCGATCTCGGGGTGCTGGCGGCAAACGTGCGGGCGCTGAAAGCTTGCGCCGGACGCGCAGCGCTGATGGCGGTGGTCAAAGCCGACGCTTACGGCCACGGTGCCGTGCAGGTCGCGCTTCGCGCCCGCGAGGCGGGCGCCGAGTGGCTGGGAGTGGCCATCCCCGAGGAGGGTTTCGCGCTGCGCCGTGCGGGAGTCGACGGCCCCATACTCGTTCTGGGGTGGACGCCCCCCGGTCAGGCGGCGGCGGTGGTAGAAGAAGGATTGGCGGCCACCGTGAGCAGCCTCGAGGGGGCCAAAGCCTTTTCGCGCGTGGCGGATGCCGGCCTTGAGGCCAGGGTGCACCTCAAGGTCGACACGGGGATGGGCCGCCTGGGCATACTTCCCGGCCCCGCCGGCCGGGAGGAGGCCCTCGCTATCTTGAACCTCCGTGGTGTCCGTGTGGAAGGAATCTACACCCACTTCGCCACGGCCGACGACGCCGACAAGACCTTTGCCCTCCGACAGCTTGAGGTTTTCCTGGACTTCGTGGAGGAACTCGGCCGCTACGGTGCCACATTCGCGATGCGGCATGCCGCGAACAGTGCGGCGCTCCTGGACCTGCCCCAGTCGCATCTGGACATGGTGCGGCCGGGTCTGGCGCTGTACGGCTATCTGCCGTCTCCACACGTATCCCGGAAGGTTCCCCTGCGCCCCCCTCTTTCCTGGAAGACCCGGGTGTCGCACGTCAAGCGTCTGCCTGCCGGATCGTCCGTGGGGTACGGCGCTACCTTCCGGACCACCAGGCCTACGATGGTGGCCACGCTCCCGGTGGGATATGCCGATGGCTACCCGCGGCTTCTGTCGAACAACGCCGAAGTGCTGGTGGGTGGACGGCGATGTCCGGTGATCGGCAGGGTCTGCATGGACCAGATGATGGTGGAGGTTCCCGACGCGCTGAAAGTAAGCGTCGGTGAGGAGGTCGTCCTGCTGGGCAGCCAGGGAGCCCAAACCGTCGACGCCGACGAACTGGCCGGACGGGCAGGCACCATTGCCCATGAGATCCTCACCGGCCTGAGCCCACGTGTGCCGCGAGTGTACCTGCACTGAGGGGAGGAAGCACCCTGTTCGTACCGCCGCGCGTCCGACTTGCGTTTCTGCCCACGCCCCTGGAGGAAGCCCCCCGGTTATCGGCCGCCCTCGGCGGGCCTACCGTGCTGATCAAGCGCGACGATCAGACCGGCCTGGCTACCGGGGGAAACAAGGCGCGCAAGCTTGAGTACCTGATGGCGGAGGCCCTCGGCCGTGAATGCACCGCGGTGGTGACGGTGGGAGGACCGCAGTCCAATCACTGCCGCATGACCGCCGCGGCCTGTCGCCGCCTCGGCCTGGAACCCTATCTTCTGCTGACGGGTCCCCAGCCTGCCGAAGCAGAGGGCAATCTCCTCTTTGACCGCTTGTTTGGGGCCCACCTGCGCTTCGTGGACACCACCGACGAGGCGGCGATCGCCGTGGAGCTTGCCTGCCTGGAAGAAGATGCCCGGGCCGCCGGCCACCGCCCGTACGTCATCCCGCTGGGGGGTTCGACCGCCCTGGGCGCCGCCGGTTACGTGGAAGCGATGCGGGAGCTGGAACGGCAGGCAACCTGCCGTGTTGATCACGTCGTGGTCGCCAGCGGATCGGGAGGAACCCAGGCCGGACTAGTGGTGGGAGCCGGGGCCTGGTTCGGTGGTCCGCGGGTGCACGGGGTGAGCGTGTCGCGCCCGCGTGAGGTTCTGGTCCCGCTGGTTGCCCGCCTGGCGGACGAGACTGCCCGGCTGCTGGGCGTGGATCCTCCCGCAGCCGACGCGGTCGTGGTCCACGACTGCTATTTCGGACCCGGTTATGGAGTCATGACCGAGGACTGCCGCGAGGCGATCCGCCTGGTGGCCCGCACCGAGGGCCTGCTCCTCGACCCCGTCTACACCGGCAAGGCCATGGCCGGCCTGGTCGACCTCGTTCGCAAGGGGGTGTTCGAACGCGGCCAGACGGTCGTCTTTTGGCACACCGGAGGCGTGCCCGCCCTCCAGGCCTACCGGAAATGGTTCGCGGGCGATACCGCACCGCCGACCTGAAAGGAGGTGTCATCCGCTGCGACCGCTGATCGGCATCGTCGCCGCCGTCGATCCCGAAGGAGGAACCTTGCAGCATCCGCATGCGGAGGCCGTAGCGCGGGCGGGCGGCAGACCGGTGATCCTGCCCGTTTTGAGCCAGGTTGACGTGGTGGTTGAGACGCTTGACGAACTGGACGGGCTGATGCTGCCGGGAGGAGTCGACGTCGATCCGCACTGGTACGAAGAGGACCCGCAACCCGGACTGGGGAGGGTGGAGCCCGAGCGTGACATGGTGGAGTTGGCCCTGGCCCGCCAGGCGCTGGCCACCGGCGTCCCACTGCTGGGAATATGCAGGGGTGCGCAGGTTCTGGCCGTCGCGGCCGGTGGGCGGCTGTACCAGGATCTTGCCCGCCAGCTCCCCCGGGCGCTGAAGCACGTCCAGCAGGCTCCACGTTGGCACCCCACGCACTCCGTCAGCATCGCGCCCGGCTCGATGCTCGGGGAGCTTCTGGGGGTGAACAGCCTTCGCGTCAACAGCTTCCACCACCAGGCGATACGCGTGATCCCCGGGGGGTTCGCGGCCTCCGCATGGGCTCCGGACGGAGTGATAGAGGCCATCGAGCGCCAAGGGGGGGATCACTTCGTGCTGGGCGTGCAGTGGCACCCCGAAACGATGTGGGAACGGCATGCCGCCGCCCTGCGCCTCTTCGAGGGACTGGTCCGGGCAGCCCGGGCGGGGGGAGGTGCGCGGTGAAGCGCAAGACGCTGCGCGATCTGGGCATCGTCACCGGACGGCTTCCCCCGGGACCTCGCAACGCCATCACCGACGTGACCGGTGTCAGGGTAGGCCACGTCACGCTCATTCACGGCGAGGGCCCCCTGGTTCCGGGACAAGGGCCGGTTCGCACCGGGGTCACGGCGATCTGGCCACACGCCGGTGATCCTTTCCGTGAGAAAGCCAAGGCTGCGGCCTATGTCATCAACGGATTCGGCAAGGCGGTGGGGCTACATCAGGTCGTGGAACTTGGAAACCTGGAGACGCCCATCCTGCTGACGGGAACCCTCAACGTGGGATTGGCGGCCGATGCCCTGGTCCAGTACATGGTGGCCCGCAATCCGGAGATCGGCGTGAGCACCGGAACCGTGAACCCGGTGGTGGGCGAGTGCAGCGACGCCTGGTTAAACGACATCCAGGGCAGACACGTGCGGTGTCAGCATGTCTTCCAGGCCTTGGACGTGGCCTCGGAGGACGAGGTGCTGGGCGGGTCGGTCGGCGGCGGGACGGGGATGATCGCCTTCGGGTTCAAGGCGGGCATCGGTTCGGCATCGCGGACGGTGACGATAGGCGGACTTGATTTCCTGCTTGGGGTGCTGGCACAGGTCAACTTCGGGCGCAGGGACGACCTCCTGGTGCTCGGGGTGCCGGTCGGACGCTTGCTGGGTCGGGCGTCCGAACCCACGGGCGAGCCGCCGACCGGAGGCTCGGTCGTCGTGGTAGTTGCCACCGATGCCCCCCTTGACTCGCGGCAGCTGGGCAGGCTTGCCCGCCGGGCGGTGGTGGGGCTTGCGCGTACGGGTGGGTACGCCTTTCACGGAAGCGGGGATTTCGCCATCGCCTTCTCCACCGCCAACCGCGAGCCTCACCGCCCGTCGGAGGTGTGCTGGCCGGAGGTGCGCCTGCCGGACCACGTTCCAGGGTTTGACCTGCTCCTGCGGGCGGCGGCCGAGGCGACCGAGGAGGCGGTGTACAACGCACTGGCCCTGGCGGACGCGATGACCGGTCGCGACGGGCACCACGCTCCGGCGTTTCCGTTGGAGGAAGTGGCCGATCTCCTGGATCGGGAGGGATGGGGACGGTGATCGAGGACACCTTGCTCCCCGCGGTACTGGTGGAAGTGGTGCGTGGCAAGGGACGGGAGAGCCTTCACCGCGGGGACGCGGCGGTCGTGGATGCCGCCGGCAAGCTTCTGTTCCGGCTCGGCAACCCGTACCGCATGGCCTTCATGCGCTCGGCGGCCAAGCCTTTCCATGCCCTGACGGTGCTGGAGACCGGAGCGGCCGCCCGCTACGGCTTTACACCGCCGGAGATCGCGGTGATGTGTGGCTCCCACTCCGGCGAGAGGCAGCACCTGGAGGCGGTGAGCTCCATCCTGCGAAAGGTAGGGTTGGAGACGGACGCGCTTGCCTGCGGCGTCCATCCCCCGTTGGACGCCACGGCCGCACGCGAACTCGAGCGGGCGGGCGAGCGGCCGGGGCCGCTGCACAACAACTGCTCGGGCAAGCACGCCGGCATGCTAGCCGCCTGCCGGCACCTCGGCTGGCCAACCCAGGGATACCTTGACCCCGAGCACCCGCTGCAGGTGCGCAACCGCGGCAATCTGGCGCTGTTCGCCGGCATGGCTCCGGAGGATCTCGAAGTGGCGGTGGACGGGTGCGGGGCGCCGGTCTGGGCGATGCCGCTTGCGTCGATGGCGCGTGCCTATGCACGTCTGGCCCAACCTGCCGAGTTGCCCGAGGCGATCGGGCGCGCGGCCCGGGCGGTCACCGGGGCCATGCAGGCGCACCCCGAGCTGGTGGCAGGGACCGGCAGGCTGTGCACGCGGCTCATGCAGGTGGCAGGCGGAAAGCTGGTGAGCAAGTCGGGAGCCGAGGGTGTCTACTGCGTCGGCACGGTCGGGCAGGGCTGGGGACTGGCGCTGAAGATCGAGGACGGGTCGGCACGGGCGGTGCCGCCGGCGGTGATCGAATTGCTGCAGCAAATAGGGGCACTGGACGGGCACGAGACCTCGCTCATGGCCGATCTTCACCGTCCTCGCGTGCTCGACCATCGCGGAGAGCCCTGCGGCGCCATCCGCGCGACGGGGCGCCTGGAGCCGGCGGGGTAGACGGCGCTCGCCGGAGGACGAGGTACCGGAGAGGAGTCGGTGATCTTGAAACTCAACCGTGACCGGCTGGTCAAGATATCGGTGCTGGGAGAAGTGTCGTCGCCTCAGCTCAGGGCTCCCTATCGGGTGGGCTTCGACGGTGTGGCCCGGCTCTTGCCCGGGGTGGGCGGAATCGTCTACAACGTCCGGGTCGGTGACCCCGCACTGGGGTGGGCGGGGGATCATGTGGAGCCCGGCGTCAGCATCAAGGTGAAGGACGAGCAAAGCAACGGCGCACTCAACGCGCTGGCCTGCCTGGGGAACGTGGCGGTGGTGGTTTCCGGAGAGGCCAGAGGCGAGCGCGGGACGGTGGTGGGCAAGCACGGGGGGATAGAGCACGTTCTCGTGGACTTCCCTCCCGACGTCCTCGAGCGACTGGTCCTGGGCGACAAGATCCAGATCCGGGCTTGCGGGCAGGGACTGGAGATCGAGGGATTCCCGGGCGTCAGGTGCATGAACCTCGATCCCGACCTGCTGGAAAGGATGCAGGTGGAGGCGGCCGGTGGCAGGTTGCGGGTTCCGGTGGTGGCCGAGGTTCCTCCCGAACTGATGGGATCGGGGATCGGGTCGCCTTCATCGGAGCGAGGAGACTACGACATTACCACCCAGGACCGCGAGGTTCTCCGAGAACACGGCTTGCTCGGGCTGCGGCTAGGCGACCTCGTGGCGGTGCGCGACCGGTCCGGAAGCTTCGGCCGAAGCTACCGCCGGGGCTCCATAGAAGTGGGGGTGGTGGTTCACACCGATTCCTACCTGGCGGGGCACGGACCCGGGGTGACCACCGTGCTGACCGCCGACGGGGGCAAGATCGAGCCGGTACGGCACCCGCGGGCAAACATCGCCCTCTACCTCGGCCTCAGGGAAGAGATCGGCCACGCCTGACGTGATCCGGGAAACTTCGCAGGGCCGGACTCGTCTATCCAGCAGGGAGTAGGATAGGAGGGCGGAGGTGTGCGGGCATGCGCCTTTCCCGCTACCTGCTGGGCATCGCGGCGGTTGCGATGGTGGCGCTGGTCGGCTGGCCGAAGAGCGGGGGACAGGAGGCTCTCCCCGAACCCGACCCCGGGCTCTTGTGTGAGGAACCGCAAGGGCTGGCCTACAGCCTGGAATGCTCCAAAGCGGTGGCCGGCGTAGGAGAGCCGGTGGAGCTGAGACTGACGGTACGCAACGCGGGCGGTCAGGCAGTCGTACTGGAATTTTTGGCCGGGCAGGAGTGCGACTTCACCATAACCAGGGGAGACCTGGTGGTGTGGCAGTGGTGGCGCCCAAGAACCGACGGTACCACGGGCCGCCGCCTCGTGCTGGAACCCGGTGAGACTTTGATCTACACCGCCGTCTGGACCGGGCGCGACGACCGGGGGCGCCCGCTTGAGCCAGGACAGTACGAGGCGTGGGCCGTCTTTTTGGGAGAGCCGGCTGCCGTCAGGTTCGTGGGACCGGCGGGGATCCAACTTCGGTAACCCCGTGGAGGATAAGGGCAAGCCGCCCCGAAGCAATTCCCGGGGGCGGGGAGGGCTTCACGAGGGCATGGTCCCGGGGCGGGTCTCCCCGTGCAGGGGAGGCCCGCCCCGGCCTCCTACCGGCCCGGGAGGTGGTCCGGCTGGGCGAGCCGGTGAGAGTTGCCCTGGCACGATGTGCCGATTATGCCCGCGAGGAGGTGCGTGAGGCCGTCAGGCGGGCGTTGACCGCCGTCGGCGGCCCCGGCGACGGGATCCGACCCGGGACCCGGGTGCTCCTCAAGGCCAATCTGCTTAGCCCCCGGCCGCCCGGTCGGGCGGTCACCACCCATCCGGCGGTCGTGGCGGCGGTCACCGCCGTGCTCCGCGGATTCGGAGCCGACGTATGGGTGGGAGACAGCTCCGGCGGTGCCGTCCTGGGTCAGAGCCTTACCGCCGCTGCCCTCGAGGTTTCGGGGGTCGCCAGGGCGGCCCGCGAGGCGGGCGCACGGGTGCTGAACTTCGATCAGGAGGGTGTGGTGGCGGTGCCCAATCGCGGTCACACCCGCGACGTCTTCCCCGTCTTCTACCTGTCGCGCCCCGTGGCCGAGGCCGACCTGGTGGTCAACCTTCCGAAACTGAAGACCCACAGCCTGACCGTGCTTACCGGCGCGGTGAAGAACGTCCTGGGCTGCCTGCCCGGCCTGCAGAAGGCGGATTGCCACCGCGTGGCGCCACGGGTTGAGGAGCTGGCAGCCTTGCTCTGCGATCTCTACCGGACGGTGCGGCCGGCGCTGACCCTGATGGACGCGGTGGTGGCCATGGAGGGTAACGGTCCGGGAGCCGGGCGGCCCCGGCACGTGGGGGCGCTCCTGGCGGGGCATGACGGCGTGGCGGTTGATACCGTCGCCGCCATGCTGGTGGGACTGCATCCGCAGGTGGTGCCGACAACCGCGGCCGCGGCGGCCATGGGAACGGGCACCGCCCGCTACGAGGATGTAGTACCGGTGGGCGACCACCTGGAAGAACTCAAGGTAAGGGGCTTTCGGCTGCCCACGGGCATGTTCCTGCGGGCACTGACCGGCAGGCTGCCACGTCCGCTGGTGAGATGGGCCCTGGAGCTGGGGCGGGTGAGTCCCGTCATCGATGCCGAACGCTGTACCGCGTGCGGGCTGTGCCGAGCCAGCTGCCCCGTGGGGGCCATCACCCCGGAGACAGGGCCGCCCCGCGTGAACAAGTACTGCTGTGTGGGGTGCCTGTGTTGCCACGAGCTGTGCCCGGAGCAAGCGGTGACGCTACGGTATGACCATCGGCTGGCGGCGCTGCTGCTGGGCGGGGTGACGGACGGACGAAGGGGGGCAAGGGTTTGACGCACGGAAAATCGGGTAGCAGGGATGGGGTAGAGGCTCCAGAGGGCGAGCTTCTGAGGTGGCGGGCCCACCTCCTACGGCGTCGACCGGCCCGCTCTCTGGCGTTGGTGGCCGCGCTGGCGGCGGGGCTGGGGGTGGTGCAGGTTGCCTACCGTTCGACCGGGCTGACCCTGGTGTCGGCGGTGTTGCTGGTCGGTGCCTTGAGCCAGTTCTTCTTCCCCATTGACTACGTGATCACCACGCGGGGCGTGCACACGCGGCACCTCGGTTTCTTTGGGGAGTTCGTGCCGTGGGACGACCTTGCGGGCTGGCGCCTCCAGCCCGATTGCCTGGTGCTGCCCAGACGTCGTCGTCGGCGCCGCGGTGCGGTAGTGCTCTACTTCCAGGGCGACCCCGAGAGCATCGTCCGGGAAGTCGAGACCAGACTTCCCGAAACAAAGTCCAGCTAGAAAGCTTTCGCGAACAAAAAGTTGGTGCCAATAGCAGGAGTTCGGTGGTCTTTACCGAATTGTTGTTTTGTTCCAAGACCCATACCGTGAGGAGGTGACAAGTCAAGATGCTGCTAGCGCAAGACGCGCCAGCCCTGGGAGTCTTTGTGCCCGGCAACGTGGCCCCCTTCTTCGCCCTGTTGGTTTTCTGCGCCCTCGTCTACATCATGATCCAGCGGGCCCGCGCCGGCCAGAGGATCCCCGAGATCCGGAAGATCCCCGGCCTGGAGGCCATCGACGAGGCCATCGGTCGGGCCACCGAGATGGGTCGCCCCGTGCACTACACCCCGGGTCTGGGCGAAGCCACCAACGTACAGACGCTCGCTTCCTTCGCCATGCTCGGACATGTGGCCAAGCGCTGCGCCCAGTATGACACCCGCCTGCTGCAGACCAACGTGGAAGCTTTCGTCATGGCCATCAACCAGGAAGTCATCCGGCAGGCGTACCTGGAGGCAGGCCGGCCCGATGCTTTCAACCCCGACGACATCACCTACCATTCGCCGGAGCAGTTCGCCTACGCTGCGTCCGTCCTCGGGATGTACGAGCGGGAGCGCCCGGCGGCCAACATCATGTTCGGGGCTTTCTGGGCCGAGTCGCTGTTGTTCGCCGAGGGCGGAGCCTACCTCGGGGCCATCCAGATCGGCGCCACCGCCAACACCCACCAGATCCCGTTCTTCGTCGCGGCCTGCGACTACACGCTGATCGGCGAGGAGATGTACGCCGCCAGCGCGTACCTTTCGAAGGAACCGGTGTTGACGGGGACGGTGGTGGGGCAGGACCTGGCCCGCATCGGGGTGTTCGCCCTGATCATCCTGGGCACCGTCCTGGCGCACGTTGGCGAGACCAACTGGCTCACGGGCATCCTGACCAAGTGAACACGCGCTCCGGCTGCCCGCCGGCAACAGCGGGCCGCTCTGGCCAGACTTGGGCAGTGAGGAGGTGTTCCGATGCGTAAGGAGTTCCCGATGCTGCTGACCGTGGTGGCTGCCCTGGCCGTGATTCTTTCGCAGTTCTTCTTCCACATCTACAATCTGGGATGGCTTGACGTCCTGGACAAGTGGAGCAACCTCATGTGGGCCATCGCCATCGGCCTCGGCGTCATCAATCTCACCTTGATCCACGGCAAGAAGATCATGCGACGGGCCCCCGGCTACTACAACAGCATCGTGCTGCTGTTGGTGCTCTACGGCTACGGCATCCTCGGGCTGATCACCACCACCGAGGGCTTCCACCACAAGTGGATCTTCGACAACATCTTCGCGCCCATGGACGCGACCCTGTACGGGATCATCGCCTTCTTCATCACCACCGCCGCCTACCGGGCTTTCAAGGTAAGAACCTGGGAGGCAACGGTCATGCTGCTGGCGGCGATGATCATCCTCCTGGGGTCGGCGCCCATCGGCGAGGCGATCTGGGGCTATTGGGGAGACGTCAGGTCGTGGATCCTCAACATCCCCAACACCGCCGGTATGCGTGGCATCATCCTTGGGATCTATCTCGGCGGCTTCGCCACCGCCCTGCGGGTCATGCTCGGGCTTGAGCGGGCATACCTGGGCGGCGTCGGAGGCCGGTAGCACTCTCACCGGGGAAGGAGGTGTGACTTGATGCAAAGGCTTCAGGCGCTAGGCCGCCGTCCGATTTACGCTTTGGTGTTCGTGGTCGGTATCGTCGCCTTCCTGTTTCCACTCGGGCTTCCCGTCAAGATCGGCAGCGACGTCAGGACCGTCTACAACGCGCTCGACGCCCTGCCGGCGGGCTCCCTCGTGTGGGTAGGGGCGGAGTACGACGTATCTTCCAAGCCGGAACTCGATCCGCAGGTGGTTGCGATTTTCCACCACCTTTTCCAAAAGGGCCTCAAGCCGGTCGTCTACGGCATGTGGCTCCGGGGCCCGACGATCGTCCAGGACATCGTTGCTCCCATAGCCGAGCAGTACGGAAAGCAGTATGGTGTGGACTGGATCAACCTCGGGCACAAGCCCGGAACCACCACCAACCTCAGGCTGATGACCTCCAATATCATGGAGGGAGCCGGGGGCGTCGATCACTTCGGCAAGCCGCTGGCCGACTACTCCATCATGCGGGGAGTCAACGCCCTGGACAAGGCCAGCGGTTTCCGCCACATCATCGTGGTTGAGACGGGGAGCCCCGGCAGCAGGGAGTACCTCGGTATCGTCAGTGCCGAGAAGGGGATACCGATGAGCGTGGCCACCTTGACCATGTCCATCCCCGAGAACAAGCCCTACGTGGAGTCGGGTCAGTTCACGGGCCAGATTGGCGGGTTGCGGGGGGCAGCCGAGTACGAGATCCTGGTCGGCAAACCCGGCCGGGGAGCGTCCGGCACCGACGCGCAATCGCTGGCCGCGTTGCTGGTGTTCTTCCTGGTGGTCATCGGTAACATCGGTTACCTGACGAGCCCGCGCAAGTGAACCGAACGGCAATCTCTACCGGTCCCGTGGCGGACGGGGAGGTGAAATAGCGTGAGCATCGCAAAAGATCCCGCGGTATGGGCGGCAGCCCTCGGGACGCTTGCCATCTGGTCCTTCCTGTATCGCGACAACCCCATCTACCGTCTGGCGGAGCACGTGCTGGTCGCCCTGGCGACCGGCTGGAGTGTTCCCTACTACTACTACAGCTACATCCATCCCGTGATCAAGGACGAGATGATCGGGCAGGGCAGGTGGGCATACGTCATCCCCATCGTCCTGGGCTTGCTTCTGTATACCCGGTTCATCCCGAGCGTCTCCTGGCTGGCCCGTTACCCCATGTCGGCGTACATCGGGTATGGCGCCGGGTACTACCTGGCCTTCAACGCCAAGCCGTTCCTGGGTCAGGTAACGGCCAGCTTCGTGAACTTCGGCGCGGGCAATGTGGTGAACCAGCTGCTCTTCTTCATCTGCATCCTCTCCGCGCTGGTGTATTTCTTCTTCACCGTCAGCAAGGAACACCCCGCGATGGGGTACGCGTCGCAGTTCGGCAAGGTCGTGATCCTGATAGCCCTGGGGGCGGCGTTCGGCAACACGGTGCTGTTCCGCTACAACCTGTTCCTGGGGCGCCTGCAGTACGTGCTACAGGAATGGCTGGGGCTCATCCAGTAAGGCGGTTCGGTTGGGAGATAGTCTGATTGCAGGGGAAGCCCACTCCCGGCGGGGTGGGCTTCCCTTCAAACCAGGGCATGCGGCCGGAGGGGGAACCGTGAGGCAGTGGACCACAAAACGCCAGAGACCATCCTGGCAACCGACGTGGGAAGCACGACCACCAAAGCCCTGCTCATCGAGAAACGGGACGGCCACTACCGCCTGACCTTCCGCGGGGAGATGCCCACTACCGTGGAAGCTCCCTGGGAAAACGTGATGATCGGCGTACGTAAGGCCATCCGTCGCCTCGAGGAGCTCAGCGGGCGGCGCCTGTTGACTCCCGAGGGCAGGCTCTTGCGTCCGCGGAAGGGCAAGGACGGGGTAGATTACTACGTGTCCACCTCCAGCGCCGGTGGTGGCCTGCAGATGATGGTCGCCGGACTGGTCAGCACGGTCAGCGCTTCCAGCGCCCACCGCGCGGCGCTGGGAGCGGGGTCGGTGGTGCTGGACGTGATAGCGGTCGATGACGGGCGCTCGACGTCGGAGCAGATCACCCGCATCACCGAACTCAGACCCGACATCATCCTGATGTCCGGCGGGGTGGACGGCGGCTCGGTGACCCACCTGGCGGCTATCGCCGAGACCATCGTGCAGGCCAGCCCCCAGCCGCGCTTTGGGGCCACCTACAAGCTGCCACTGGTGTACGCCGGAAACCGCGACGCGGTGGATCTCGTCGAGGCGATCGCCGGGGCCACGCTCGACGTGCACGTGGTGGAAAACCTGCGCCCCCGCCACGACGTGGAGAACCTGGGCCCCGCCCGCGAGGCGATCCACGACCTGTTCATGAACCACGTGATGGCCCAGGCCCCCGGATATGCCGAGCTCATGGAGTGGGTTGACGTGACCATCATGCCGACGCCGGGCGCGGTGGGCCGCATCATCATGGTGATGGCCGAACGGTACCGGACCAACATCATTGGGGTAGACATCGGCGGCGCGACCACCGACGTCTTCTCCAACTTCGACGGTACCTTCACCCGGACGGTAAGCGCCAATCTCGGCATGAGCTACAGCATCTGCAACGTGCTGGAAGAGGCAGGGATCGCCAACATACTGCGTTGGATCCCCTTCGAGGTCGACGGGCACGCTTTCTCCGACTGGGTGGCCAACAAGATGGTGCGACCCACCACGCTGCCGCAAACCCTCTCCTGCCTCGTGCTGGAGCAGGCTTTGGCCCGCGAGGCACTGCGGCTGTCCTTTCAGCACCACAAGAGCCTTGCCCGCAAGGTCGAGAAGGAAGAGGTCGCGGCCGGCTGGCGCACGCAGCAGAAGATCTTTAAGTCGGCTGGCGAAGAGGTTATCGACCTCAAGCGTATTGGGATGCTGGTCGGCAGCGGTGGCGTGCTGTCGCACGCCCCGCGGCGGTCACAGGCGGCGCTGATGCTGCTGGACGCCTTCCAGCCCGAAGGGGTGACCCAGCTCGCGGTGGACAGCATCTTCATGATGCCGCACCTGGGTGTGCTCTCCACCGCCTACCCCGAGATCGCCGCCGAGGTGTTTGACCTGGACTGCCTGGTGCGTCTGGGCACCTGCATCGCCCCGGTGGGTCGCGGACGTGAGGGCCAGCTCGTGGCTACCGTGCGGCTCCACCTCCCGGACGGCAGGACCGAGGAAGCCCGGGTGACCTTCGGCGAACTGGTGCGCCTGCCGCTGGACGCGGGGCAGACGGCACGGGCGGAGATCCTGCCGGCCGGTGGCTTCGACGTGGGGGCGGGGCGGGGTCGGCCGCTGGTCACCGAGCTGTCCGGAGGGCTGGTAGGGGTGATCGTGGATGCCCGGGGCCGCCCGATCGAGCTTCCGGGGGATGACCGCAAGCGACGGCTCAAGCTGCTGGAATGGATGCAAAGACTGGACGCCTACCCGACGGAAGCCCTGCAGAGGTTCGTCCAGGACAGCCCGCTGCGGGGGAAAGGGGGCGGACTCCGGTGAGTGAGGCCACCTTCCGGGTCAGTCTCATAAGAAAGGTCCGCAAGTTGCCGCTTCCGGGTGAGGTGCTGGTTCAACCGGGCCAAAGGGTGCAACCGGACACGGTGGTGGCCCGAATCGATCTCAAGCCCGGCATACCCTGGGTTCTTCCGGTGGCGAGGCTCCTGGGTATCGAACCCGACCTGCTGCCCCAGGCCATGCGTCGCCAGGTGGGTGACCGCGTCAAGCTGCGCGAGATCATCGCGGTGGCGGAAAGAGGCCTGTACGGCCGCAAGGAGTATGCCTCACCGACCGACGGCGTGATCGAGGAGATCTCCGCACGCTCGGGCAGGGTGATCATCCGCGAGGAGTTCGGCAAGGAGGAGCCGCCCGTCAGCTTCGATGTGGCTTTCGAGATCGGCTGCAAGCCCCGCGACCTCATGAAGAACATGATGAAGAGCATCGGACATGAGGTCAAGCGGGGCCAGGTGGTGGCGAAGAAGGGAGAGACGCAGGCCTTCTTCACCAAGACGGCGCTGGCTCCCATCTCGGGAGTGATCACCGAGATCAACACCCAGACCGGGTACGTCACCATCTCCCGTCCCTTCAAGGAGGTGGTCACCCGCGCCTACCTCAACGGGGTGGTGGCCGAGATCTTGCCCGGTCGGGGCGCGGTAGTCCAGAGCCCCGGGGTGAAACTGACCGGGGTCTTCGGGGTCGGAAGAGAGGGGCACGGGCCGCTCAAGGTGGTGACCGACGGCACGCTCGGCCCTGATGCCATTTCTCCCGAGGATGAGGGACGAATCCTGGTGGCCGGTGGGCCCATCACCCGCGAGGCCCTGCGACGGGCGTTGGACTGTGGGGTGAGGGGATTGATCGGCGCCACCGCGGCCTACCTGGACGTGGTGGAAACGTTGGGTATCAAGGTAGGAGTGGGCATAACCGGACAGGAGGATATCCCGCTGACCCTGATCCTCATGGAGGGCTTCGGCGAGCTCGCCATGCGCGAGACCGCGTTCGGTACCTTGCGTTCGCTCGACGGCCGGCTTGCGTGCATCAACGGCGCCACCCAGATCCGGGCAGGGGCTATCCGCCCCGAGGTGATCGTGCCGTTCCCCGGCTGGGAGGGGGATCTCGTCGCCGAAACCACGGTCGACGAGGAGCTGGCCCCGGGGCAGCGCGTGCGCATCGTGAACGATCCCTACTTCGGGCACATCGGAGTAGTGGCGGCGATCCCGGCACAGCCATATGAGCTGCCCACCGAGGCCCGCGTACCGGTCGCGGAGGTCGTGCTTGAGGACAGGACGACGGTGGTGGTGCCCCGAGCGAACGTGGAGCTCTTTTAGGGCGCATAGACCGCGGGTCGAGGGTGCATGCTGGGACGGAAAACCACCGTCGCCGGAGGAAGACACCTGTCAGACCCGAGAATCGACGATCTCATCGAGCAGATCGCCGATACGGTCCGCACGCGAGGCCTGGCGGTTCCGGCCCTGCTGTTGGGCGAGGCCTGTCGGCCACTCGGCTTCTTTGCCGCGCAGTGGCTGCACGCATTCGGTCCGCTCATGGCCACGATCACCTGCCTTGTGCGGCCCGGTCTTGACGAAGCCTACCTTGCGCGGGTGGCCTGTCTCCTGGAAGACAGGCAAAACCTTGACCGTCTGCTGAGCCGGCTGGAACAGGAAGCAGGGCGGTGACCGGGGCAGGATACACCCTCGACGCCGCCGAAGACCTGGAGCATCAGGCTCCCGGACGGAGGAACGGCAGTTGCCCACTCGAGCAGACGCTGGCGACGAACTGACACCCGAGCGACGGGACGAGCTGATCGACTGGATCGTGGAGCGTGCGGCCCGGGGCGGTCTGCTCACTCCGGCCATACTCATGATCGAGGCCCACCGCCCGCTGAGCTTCGTAGGGAGTCAGGCGGTGCATTTCTTCTCTCCGGTGCTCGGCGCCATCTGGGACCCCAAGCGCGTGGACGAGATCGCCTTTCTCCTTGAGAACAGGGAAAACCTCGACCTTTTGATCGAGCGTCTCCAGGAGCGACTGGACACCGAACGGGCCGGCAGGCCTCCTGGCCCGCCACACCCGCGGGGATGGCGCGGCATCTGGAGCCGGCTCTTTGGACGATCCGGCCATACTCCGGAAGACGGCTCGTAGGCCCCAGCCGGTTCTTCCACCGCCGACCGTGGGCCGGGAAGGTTTTGGCCCCGCCGGCGCGAACCTTGAGCCTTCGGATGACACGGCAACAATCCAGCATTAAGGGGGAAGGCCTTTGGCTGACGGCAAGACCGGCAATTGGGGGCCGGTCAACTCCATCCTGGCCACCGACTGCGGCAGCACCACCACCAAAGCCATCCTGATCGAGCGGCAAAGTGGCGGCTACCGGCTGGTTGCCCGCGGCGAGGCCCCTACCACGGTGGAAGCGCCTTTCGAAGACGTCACCTTGGGCGTGCGAAATGCGGTTAGAGAGCTCGAGGAGCTTACCGGGAGGAAGCTGCTCGGGCAACAAGGCGTGCTTTGTCCCCGGAGTGCCGACGGAACGGGAACCGACCTCTTCCTGTCCACCTCAAGCGCCGGTGGAGGACTGCAGATGATGGTCGCCGGCGTAATCAAGACCATGACCGCCGAGAGCGCGCAGCGCGCGGCGCTGGGCGCCGGCGCCATAGTGATGGACGTCATCGCCATCGACGACGGCCGGCGACCGCACGAGAAGATCCGGCGCATCCGCGACCTGCGCCCCGACATGATCCTGCTGTCGGGGGGGGTAGACGGTGGCACCATTTCTCACGTCGCTCAGGTGGCGGAGCTGATCGCCGCCGCCCAGCCACGTCCACGTCTGGGAACCTCGTTCAAGCTGCCGGTTATCTTTGCCGGCAACGTCAAGGCTCGCGACCATGTACGCAAGGTACTGGGAGGACTGTCCGACCTCCGGGTGGTGGAGAACCTCCGTCCGGTCATGGAACGCGAGGAGCTCGGGCCGGCACGTGAGGAGATCCACCGGTTGTTCCTGGAGCACGTGATGGCACAGGCGCCCGGTTATGCCACCCTCATGTCCTGGGCGAGCGCCCCCATCATGCCCACGCCCGGTGCGGTCGGGCTGGGGATGCAGAACGTGGCCAAGCTCTACCGCACCAGCGTCATCGGTGTGGATATCGGAGGGGCGACCACCGACGTCTTCTCGGTCTTCGGCCCCGAGCAGGAGCTGTTCGTCCGGACGGTCAGCGCTAACCTCGGAATGAGCTACAGCATCTCCAACGTCCTGCTGGAGGCGGGCTTGGAGAACGTGATGCGCTGGCTTCCCATCTCCGTCGACCCCGTCGACCTGAAGAACCGTATTCGCAACAAGATGATCCGGCCCACCACCATCCCCCAGACCCTGGAGGAGCTCCTGATCGAGCAGGCGCTGGCGCGCGAAGCGCTGCGCCTGGCGATGGAACACCACAAGACCCTGGCCCGAGGTCTCAAAGGGATTCAGCGCCTGCGCCACATGGGCGAGACCTTCGATCAAGAGGCTACCGGACAGACCCACATCGACCTCATGGAACTTGGGATCCTCGTCGGCTCCGGAGGCGCGCTTTCGCACGCTCCACGGCGTATGCAGGCGGCGCTGATGTTGCTGGATGCCTTCCAGCCGGAAGGGGTCACCCGTCTGGCGGTCGACAGCATCTTCATGATGCCACAGCTCGGGGTGCTGTGGACGGTCAGTCCCGAGCCGGCCGCCCAGGTGTTCGAACGCGACTGCTTGGTCCACCTGGGCACGGCGATCTCTCCCGTGGGCAACGGACGCCCGGGAGAACGCGCCTTCACCCTCAAGGGGACACTGCCCGGCGCCGGCGAGGTCGAGGAGGAGGTATTGGCCGGGCAGCTGCGGGTCCTGCCGCTGGGCGTCGGCGAGAAGGCCACGGTGGAGGTCGTTCCGGGCTGGGGCATGGATGCGGGGGCCGGCAAGGGTAGAAAGCTCAAGACCGAGGTACACGGTGGCGTCTGCGGGTTGATCCTGGACGGCCGCGGACGCCCCCTGGTCCTGCCCGAGGACCCCGTGCAACGCCGACGCAAGCTGGTGGAGTGGTTCAGGTGCGTCGATGCCTATCCCGCGGACCTGCTGACGCGTCTGGCAGGCCCGCTGCCCAGGGAGTGAGTGGCCGATGGCCCACGCTTACACCCCGGGACTGAAGGTGACCCGGGAAACGACCATTCGCAAGATCCGCCGCCTCCCTCTGTTGGGGGAAGTCCTGGTCGAGGTGGGCGATACGGTGACCCCGGATACCCCTGTGGCCCGCACCGAGGTTCCCGGGGATCCCCATACCGTGAACATCGCCAACATCCTGGGGGTGGAGCCGGCGGAAATCCCCTCGCACATGACGGTGGCGGTTGGGGATGCCGTAAGCCGCGGAGATGTCATCGCCAGCTTCAGTGCATTTCTGGGCCTCGTGCACAGGGAGGCGCGCTCGCCGGCGGACGGAGTGATCGAGATGATCTCTCCGGTCACCGGGCAGGTAACGCTGCGCGAGCCCCCGCTTCCCGTGGAGGTAAACGCCTACCTGGCGGGGCGGGTGGTCAAGGTGTTCGCCCGGGAAGGGGTGGCGGTGGAGACGATAGGGGCTCTCGTACAGGGGATCTTCGGTGTGGGAGGAGAAACCTACGGTCGCCTACGGGTGGCGGTCGACGATCCGGCGACCCCACTCCGGGCCGACCATCTGGGACCCAAGGACCGCGGGTGCGTCGTGGTGGGCGGTTCCCTGATATCCGGCGAGGCCATTACCCGGGCCATCGAGGTGGGAGTGGCGGCACTGGTCGCGGGCGGCATCATAGATCGGGACCTCATCGACCTGCTGGGTTACGACTTGGGGGTGGCGGTCACCGGACACGAGGACATCGCGGTGACGCTGGTGGTCACGGAAGGCTTCGGTCCCATGCCGATGGCTCCTCGTACTTTCCAGCTGCTACGAGAGATGGAGGGCAAGGTGGCGTGCGTCAACGGCGCCACCCAGATACGGGCGGGGGTGCTGCGGCCGGAGGTGATCGTTCCCCATGAACCGCGGCCGGCCGGGACGCAGGTCGGCGCGCCTGCCGCCACCGGCCTCGAACCCGGGACGCTGGTTAGGCTGATCCGCGAGCCGCACTTCGGCAAGCTGGCGGTGGTCCGCGAGCTTCCCGCCGACCTTACCATCGTGGAAACCGAAGCCAGGGTGCGGGTGCTCAGGGCAGAACTTGCAGACGGCACCGTCATCACCGTGCCACGCGCCAACGTGGAGATCATGGAAGTCAACTGAGGCAGGAGGGTTGTCGGCGTGGCAGGTCTACTGATAACCGGGGCTGAGGTGTGGACGGCAAGCAACGGCGTACTCGACAAAACCGATGTACTGATACGCGACGGGAAGATCGTCTCCGTCGGCAAGGGGCTTCGCCCTGACCAGGGTGTGGAGGTGATCGAGGGGCGGGGTTGCGTGCTCACCCCCGGTTTCATCGACGCGCACGCCCACGTGGGGATATGGGAAGAAGGCCTCGGCTGGGAAGGCAACGACGTCAACGAGGCCACCGAGCCCGTCACTCCTCACCTGCGGGCGATCGACGCCATCAACCACGAGGATCAGGGCTTCAAGGACGCGGTAACCGCCGGGGTCACCGCGGTATGGTCCTCGCCGGGCAGCGCCAACGTGGTAGGCGGAGAGGGGGCCACCATCCGCACCGCTGGCGCGAGCCTCGAGGAGCTGATCCTGAAGGCCCCGTCGGGTCTGAAGGCGGCGCTCGGGGAGAATCCCAAGCGTGTCTACAGCCAGCTCAAGAAGCTTCCCTCCACCCGCATGGGCACGGCCGCGTTATTGCGCGAGACCCTGGTGAAGGCCCAGAACTACCTGGTGAAGCTCGAAAAAGGCGCCGGCGACCCGGACAAGGCACCCGAACGTGATCTTCGTATGGAGGCGGTGGTCCGTGTCCTCCGGAGGGAGATACCGCTTAGAATCCACGCCCATCGCGTGGACGACATCCTCACCGCCCTGCGCATCGCCGCGGAGTTCGACATACCGATAACGCTTGAGCACTGCACCGAGGGCCACAAGATCGCGGCGGAGCTGGCACGCCGACAGGTGCCCTGCGTGATAGGGCCGTCCCTGACCTCGCGGACCAAAGTGGAGCTCAAGGACCGTACACTGGCAACTCCCGGGATCCTGGCCCGAGCCGGGGTCAAGGTGGCGCTCTGCACCGACCATCCCGTGATCCCCATCCGTCACCTGCCGCTGGTGGCGGCGATGGTGATCAGGGAAGGGATGGCGGAACAGGATGCCCTGCGGGCGGTCACGCTGCATGCGGCCGCGATCTGCGGCGTGGGCGACCGCCTGGGCAGCGTGGAGCCCGGGAAAGAGGCCGACCTCGTGCTCTGGAGCGGTTCGCCGTTCGAGCTCAAGACGCAAGTGGTGGCGACGGTCATACGGGGAGAGGTGGTCTTCCGCGCGGGAGGAGGCTGAACGATGATCGACCCGAACCTCGTCACGCGCCTGCTGGCCGACGAGGCGGTTAGCGAGCGGGTGAAGCTTGACGACTACCTCCTGCTGGCCGCAGGTGTAAGACGGCTGGGAATGCTCACCTACCCTGCCGAGTTCCCCGACGCGGCCGCGATCGGCCAGGAGATCGATGCGAGGTTCGCAAGCCGCTATTACCGGGGAACCGATCCTGAACTCGGGTCGGGGGCGAACCTGCTCAATCGGTTGCGTCACCTGTTTCTCAGGGCGATGCGGAGTCCTGTCGCCTACAAGACCATGCTCCTGCAGGAGGTGGTCACGGCCGTACTACGCCAGTCGGCCACTTACCGCGCACACCGGCAATGGGCGTCCGCCTTGGGCCTGCGAACGCTTGAGGCCGAGGTTCGGCCCAGCATTCGCGAGCTATTCCTTTACCGCGACGCGGCCGTGGGAAGCAGGCTGTCCTCGCTGATGGAGCTAAGAGAACGTATTCGTGAAGAGGCCAGGGCGGTCTTCCGGCCGGGAATGCCTGCCCTCTTCTTCGTGTATCCGGAGGAACGTTCCGAGGAGTACGTGCAGGCGATGGGGGAACTCCTCGGCTACCCGGACTGCTGCGTGCAGGCCTACGTGCGGTCAAGACGCAAGGGGGAAGGCGAGCTTCCGCAGGCGACCGCGGAAGCCGGTGAACCGTTGGCCTACTTCGTGCGCGACTTCGTCCCCTGCCGGCCCTCTTGCCCGGCGGCCGCTGCCGTCGGGCGACTGGCATGTGAGAAGCTGGCCCAGCTCGATCCCAGGCTGCCCGACCGTTACCTGTCCCTCGTGCGCAGCCACCGCGACCAGGCCGCCGGCACAGCGCCGCGAACACCGCAGGGCGAGGGGTAACCATGGGGCATCGCCAGCTCCAGCTGTTCCCCGGTGAGGACGCGCATGGGCCCGAAGTCGGCGGCCACCTTGCCGCCGTTGCTCCGCCGCGGGATGAAGTGGCCCACCAGATGGAGCTGTGGCCCGACCTCGCCGTCGGGCCGGACGCAGCCGGCAGGCTCCAGAGCCTGGCCCGCCAGGCGGCGGCATGCCGCCGCTGCGGGTTGCGGGAAGGCTGCCGGGCGGTGGTCTTCGGTGAGGGAGATCCCCGGGCGCAGCTGATGCTGGTGGGTGAGGGACCGGGGAAAGTCGAGGATGACCTCGGACGGCCCTTCGTCGGTCCCGCCGGGCAGTTGCTGGACCGCATCCTGGAGGCGGCGGGGTTCCGACGGCAGGAGGTATTCATCACCAACGTGGTGATGTGTCGGCCTCCGGGTAACCGCGTGCCGCGACCGGAAGAGGTGGCTTCGTGCCTTCCGTGGCTTGAGGAGAAACTGGCGATCATCCGGCCCCGGATCGTCCTTTGCCTCGGCGCCCTGGCGGCGCAGGCCCTGATCTCGCCGGGCTTGAGCGTAACGCGGGCCCGCGGACGCTGGCACGAGCGAGACGGCCTGTTGCTGCTGGCGACGTTTCACCCCGCTGCCGTCTTGCGCGATCCGGGGAAGAAGCGACCGGTATGGGAGGATTTCAACCAGGTTCGCGCCCGCTACCTCGCCCTGCGTCAGCGCCGGGAGGCATAAGGTGCGTCCCGAATCCTTGGGGGAATTCGACCTGATCGAACGTCTGGCGGGCCTGGTCAGGCGCGTGCCACCCGATCCCGCCGTGCTCCTTGGCATCGGCGATGACGCCGCGGTGCTCGACCTCGGCGGTAAGCACGCGTGGTTGGCCACCTCTGACCTGCTGGTGGAGGGCGTGCACTTCCGGACCGCGTGGTGTTCACCCCGCGACGCAGGATGGAAGGCAGTGGCGGTCGGTCTGAGCGACATCGCCGCCATGGGAGGACAGCCCCGCTTTGCACTGGTTTCCCTCGGTGTGCCGGCTGACCTGGTGCCCTCGTGGCCCGAGGAGTTCTATCGTGGTCTGGGCGAGGCCTGTCAGCAGTACGCGGTGAGCGTGGTAGGCGGCGACACCTGCCGTACCCCGCTGATCATCGCCGACGTGGCCGTGCTGGGCGAAGCCGAACCTGGCCGGGTGGTAACGCGCGAGGGGGCGCGGCCCGGCGACGTCCTGGTGGTGACCGGCGACCTCGGCAAGGGGGCTGCCGGGCTGGCCGTGCTGGAGACGCCTCCGGCTCCGACTTCGCTGCATGCAGACCAGGCACGGATGGCGGCACAGGCTTTCTTGCGGCCCCGTCCCCGGCTGACCGTTGGCCGGGCGCTGGCCGCATCAGGAGCGACCGCGATGATCGACCTGAGCGACGGCCTCGCGCAGGACCTCGGGCACCTTTTGCGTCTGAGCGGGCCGGGGTTATCGGCCCGCCTCTGGCGGGAGCGCCTTCCGATCGACCCGGTGACCGCGGCGGTCGCCCGGGCTTGCGGCGTGAGCCCGCTCGCTTGGGCACTGACCGGCGGCGAGGACTACGAGCTCCTGGCCGCCTTGCCGGCAGGGGCCGTCGACGTGGCGCTGGCGACGGCGCCGGCCCGGGATAGCCTGACGGTGGTCGGGGAAATCGTGAGGGGGGAGGGAGAGATCTTCCTGGTCGACGGCGACGGACGCGAGGAAGTAATCCCCCCGCGGGGGTTTGACCACTTTGCCGCTTGCCGCAAGTGACGGCCTGACCCGGCTTGCGCTGACCACGCGGTCTGCGGACGAGACCAGATCTCTGGGCAAGCTGCTCGGCAGCCTGCTCAGGGCGGGGGACTGGCTGGCGCTGACCGGTCCCGTGGGAAGCGGCAAGACATGCCTCGCCCAAGGCATCCTGGCCGGGCTGGGAGTGCGCGATCGTGTGACCAGTCCGACCTTCATGCTGGTGCACCACCACCGGGGGCGCCTCCCGGTGTGGCACGTCGACGCCTACCGGCTGGCATCCGCCGACGAGGCTGAGGAGATAGGTCTTGGGGAATTCGTTGACGGGCCGGGCGTAGTGGTTCTGGAGTGGGCGGATCGCGTGGCCAAGTGGCTGCCGGAGCACCTCGAGGTGGACATCGCCTTTGACCCCGGCGCCTGTGACCAGCATCGTCACCTGCGATTTCTGGCCCGCGGTGATCGCTACCGGACGTTGCTGGCCGAGTTCCGGGAAGCGTGGCGGCCACGTCTGTGACGGAGGGCGGGTTTAAGGGTGAGGATCCTGGCGGTTGACGCGGCAACGGCGGTGCTCACGGTGGCCCTTGACTCGCCGGACGGTCCTGGGGCCGAGCTGAATCTGCGCGGTCCCGGCGCCCACGCCGAGAACCTCATGCGTGCCATCCGAACGCTCCTCGATTCCACCGGCGTAGGTCCACGCCGGATTGACGCGGTGGTCGCCGGTGTGGGACCCGGGTCTTTCACCGGCATCCGCATCGCGGTAGCGGCCGCCAAGGGACTCGCCTACGCTCTGTCGATACCGGCCGTCGGCGTCAGCACGCTGGACATAATGGCGGCCGCGGTTTGGGTTCCGGGTCTTGTAGTATCGCCCGTCCTCGACGCCAGACGCGGGGAGGTGTACGGGGCAGTCTACCAGAATACCCCTTTGGCCGAGGGACCGTTGACCGGATACCTCAACCTGCCGATGGCCAAGTTCCTGCTGCACCTGCGGGAGCTCGGCGTGGCGGGCCGGCCGGTGTGTTTCCTGGGGGACGCTGCGCTCAAGCACGCTTCGCTTCTCCGCAGGGAATTGGGTCCGGAGGTCTGGGTAGCTCCGCGGGAGGCAGCCTATCCACGGGCACTGGTAGCCGCCGCCCTCGGCAGAGAACGGCTGCGGGCCGGCGAAGGCGGCGATCCCGCGGAGCTTGTGCCGCTTTATCTGAAACGGTCGGAGGCCGAACGGCTTTGCGAGAGCTGACACGCATCTATCGGCAAGCAGCCGACAAGCCCGCCATCCGCCGGATGCGTCCCGAGGATCTGGACGAAGTGATGGCCATCGAGGAGGCTTCTTTCCCTACGCCCTGGTCACGGGCGGCCTACCGTCGGGAGCTCGGCGACAATGCCTATGCGCACTACCTGGTGGCCTGCATAGGGGAAGCCATAGTGGGCTATGGCGGCATGTGGGTGGTGCTCGACGAGGCTCACATCACCACGCTCGCGGTCGCGCCGGCCATGCGGGGCCGAGGGCTGGGGAGCCGGGTGCTCGGGGCGCTGATCGAGCTGGCGGCCGGGCTGGGAGCCACCCGGGCCACGCTGGAGGTGAGGCGGTCCAACCTCGTGGCGCAGCGCCTGTACGTCAGGCACGGATTCGTGGTGCGCGGGGTGCGCAGAAAATACTACACCGACACCGGTGAGGATGCCCTTATCATGGAGAAGGAGGCGATCCGCCCTGTGCCTACCTGACCGCGCGGCACTGCTGGCCCTGGAAACCAGCTGTGACGAGACAGCTGCGGCGGTCATGGATACCGACGGTCGTCTTGAGTCAAACGTGGTGGCCTCGCAGGCTGCCCTTCACCGGCGGTACGGTGGGGTGGTACCGGAAATCGCCTCACGCCGGCACCTGGAGACGGTCATTCCCGTACTGCGGCACGCGCTGGCAGAGGCAGGCCGTGACCTGGACGAGATCGGCGCGATCGCGGTTACCGCCGGTCCCGGCCTGGTAGGTTCGCTGCTGGTGGGGGTGACGGTTGCCCGCGCCGTAGCCTGCGCCCTGGAGATACCGCTGGTGGGCGTCAATCACCTTGAGGCCCACCTCTACGCGCACTTCCTGCCTTCAAGGCACGCCGCGGGGTTTGCCCTTCCCGCGGTCTGCCTGGTGGTTTCGGGTGGGCATACCGACCTTATCTTCTGGCGGGACCACGGCGACCTTGAGGTTCTCGGACGCACGCGCGACGATGCTGCCGGCGAGGCCTTCGATAAGGTCGCCCGGGTCCTGGGGCTGGGCTACCCCGGTGGGCCCGCCATCGATCGGCTCGGCCGCGATGGCGATCCCGGAGCGATCCGCTTTCCTCGGGCCTACCTGGAGGAAGACAGCTACGATTTCAGCTTCAGCGGGTTGAAGACGGCGGTGGCCACCTACGTTCGCCGCATGCAAGCCGGGGGCGCCGAGCCCAACCCCCAGGATGTGGCAGCATCTTTCCAGCAGGCCTGCGCCGAGGTGCTGGCGGCGAAGCTGGTCTTGGCCGGCAGCCGCCTTGGCGTGAAGGGTGTGGGCATTTCGGGTGGCGTGGCGGCCAACTCCGTTCTCAGGCGCGAGGTTCGGGCGCGCGCCGCCGCCGCAGGGTTGGAAGCCTGGGTGCCGCCGGCGCACCTTTGCACCGACAATGCGGCCATGGTGGCCTGCGCGGCATGGCATGCGATGGCCAGGGGCACCGCCTGGCTTGACCCCGTGGTTGACCCGAGCCTTCCTCTCGGCCGGCCTCCGGCTGTGGACGAGGTGGATACCCGCCGGGCCGGAAATGGGGACAACCCGGGAAATCGCAGTTAGCGTCCATCTTGTCCTGGGGATAAAGCTGTGGATATTGTGGATATCCCCAGTTCTGAAGCCTCGCGAGGTGACGGGCCCGTGCTGGAGCAGCAGATACCCGAGCGTCCCCGCCGGCTCAGTGCCACCCCGACGCCGCGTCCCAATTCCCTGTGGCACTGGCGACGGGCCGTGCCGTTCTGGCGTGTCGCGAGAAACTTCCTCATAATCTATCTTGCCCGCCTCGTCCCCTGGCTGGGTCTCAAGAACGCTTTGTACCGCTGGGCCGGTATGCGGGTGGGGCGGGGAGTCGCGGTGGGTCTGATGGCAATGTTCGACGTCTTCTTCCCCGAACTCATCGAGATAGGGGAGAATAGTATAGTCGGGTACGGTGCCACCATCCTGGCCCACGAGTTCCTGATCGACGAGTACCGGACGGGACGCGTGATCGTCGGCCGCGAAGTCGTCATCGGGGCGAACACGACGGTGCTGCCCGGGGTGACGGTGGGCGATCGCACCGTTGTCTCCGCCGGGTCGCTGGTAAACCGCGACCTCCCTGAAGGGGTGCTGGCGGGAGGTGTCCCCGCCAGGGTGATCCGCGCCGAGCCAAGGTCGGGATGAGGCGCATGAGCCGGGTAAACTAGCCACATAAGTGGTACCCGGGTCATGGGGGGCTGGGCTTGGCGGAACTCGAGCGCACACCCGACGGCGGCCGGGACTTTCCCGTCGTGTGCCGCGGCGACCTCCGACGTGTCCACTTCGTCGGGATAGGCGGCTACGGGATGAGTGCCGTCGCCCACGTACTTGCGGAGATGGGCTACGAGGTGACCGGCTCCGACGTACACGCCTCCGAACGCACCCGGCGCCTGGCCGCCCGCGGGGTGAGGGTGTCACTTGGGCACTGCCCGGCCAACGTCGAAGGGGCGGACGCGGTCGTCTACAGCACCGACGTGCCCGCCACCAACCCCGAGCTCGTCCAGGCACGTAAGGCGGGAGTTCCCATCCTCCACCGCTCGGAGATGCTGGGTCGGCTCATGGACTCGCGTCACGCGGTGGCCGTCACCGGGACCCACGGCAAGACCACCACCACCGCCATGATCGCCTTCCTGCTGACGCGATTG
Source organism: Symbiobacterium thermophilum (assembly GCA_020725145.1). GTDB lineage: Bacteria > Bacillota > Sulfobacillia > UBA995 > UBA995 > DYFO01. The sequence goes on along the minus strand of DYFO01000002.1, from coordinate 20,759 downwards.
GGCCTGGATCCTACCGTACTGGTGGGAGGGGACTTCGAGCCCATCGGAGGGACCGCACGCCTGGGGCGGGGACCCTACCTGGTGGCAGAGGCGGACGAAAGCGATCGCTCCTTCCTGCGCTATCGGCCGGCGATCGCCGTGATCACCAGCATCGAACCCGAGCACCTCGAATTCTACGGTGGTGACTTCGCCCGCGTCCTCGAGGCCTACCGCCAGTTCCTCGGCAACGTGAGGCCCGGCGGGCTGGCCGTGCTCTGCAGCGACGACGTTGCGGTACGAAAGCTCCGGGCACCGCCCGGGTTGCGCGTGCTCAACTACGGGTTCCGTGAGCAGCGAGGGCTGCGGGCCGTCTGGCTGGAGCCCGACCGGCGGGGCACGAGCTTCCGGGTGTTCTGGGGGAACCGGGAGCTAGGAGGGGCCAGGCTGGAGATCCCGGGCCGCCACAACGTCCTCAACGCCCTGGCTGCCCTGGCGGTGGGCATGGAGCTCGGTTTGGACTTCGGGCCGCTGGCGGAGACCTTGCGACATTTCAGGGGGGCCCGCCGGCGCTTCGAGATATGCGCGGAGGCCGGCGGGATCACCGTGGTGGATGACTACGCCCACCACCCCACCGAGATCCGGGAGACGCTCGCCGCCGCACGCCAACGTGCCGCCGGCCGCGTGCTGGCGGTGTTTCAGCCCCAGCGCTACGTCAGAACCCGCAACCTCATGGGTGAGTTCGTACGGGCTTTCACCCACGCGGATCACCTGGTGCTGGCTCCCATCTACTCGCCGCCCGGGGAGCGCCCCATCCCCGGGGTTTCCTCAAGCTCCCTGGCCCGGCTGGTGGAGCAATACGAGGGTAGGCCGGTAGCGTACCTCGAAGATCATGCGGCCATCGTTGAGCATCTGTTATCCACCGCGCTGCCCGGCGATCTGGTGATCACCATGGGGGCGGGCGACATTTGGAAGGTAGCCCACGCGATGGCGGCAAGGCTGACGGCAGGCGAATGTCGAACCTGTCCTCCTGCCGGTCCCCGTATTCGGTGGACCGTTCCCGGCCGCGACGGAAGGTAAAGTTGCCGGCCACGGCCATCGTCCACGGCCTTCGCTGCTGAGGGTCTTGCAGTACTGCGCGAACCCCTCTTCGTAAAGCTGCCACCAGGGGCCGCTGGCAGTTACCTTTCCCCGCCGTTCCCGCCAGGGACACTGCCCCAAGACCGGTGTGCGATCGCGTGCCGGACATCTTTTGCCGGCCTGGTGTCGAATCCCGCCAGTGCGTCCCAGTCACTGCCCGAAACAAGGAGATCCGTTGATCTCGCCGCTCAACCTGTGCTAACCTTATACAAACGGCTGCCGCCGTGGGGCTTTGCTGCCCCGGGAACCCCGAGGAGGAACGCTCCGATGAAAGATCTGGGACCCGCCACCGAACGCTTTCGGGGAGAAGCCCTCACCTTCGACGACGTCCTGCTGGTGCCCGGGCGCTCCTCCGTGTTGCCCCGGGACGTGGATATCAGCACCCGATTCACCCGCCGGGTGCGCCTGAACATCCCCGTCGTGAGCGCCGCGATGGACACCGTCACCGAGGCGAGGCTGGCCATCGCGCTTGCCCGGGAGGGGGGAATCGGCCTCATCCACCGCAACATGAGCATCGAAAGGCAGGCCGCCGAGGTGGACAAGGTCAAGCGCTCGGAGCACGGGGTGATCACCGATCCGTTCTTCCTCTCGCCCCGACACCGGGTGGCGGACGCCGTGGAGATGATGAGCCGCTACCGCATCTCCGGCGTACCCGTGGTTGACGAGGGAAGGCTCGTCGGCATCATCACCAACCGCGACATCCGCTTCGAGGAAGACTTCAGCCGCCCCATCGGCGAGGTCATGACCGGCGAGAACCTGATCACCGCGCCGGTGGGGACCACACTGGAAGAAGCCAAGCGTATCCTGGCCGCGCGCAAGGTCGAGAAACTCCCCCTGGTAGATGAGAACTTCGCTCTGCGCGGGCTGATCACCATCAAGGACATTGAGAAAGCCAGGAAGTACCCCAATTCCGCCAAGGACGCGGCCGGGAGGTTGCTGGCCGCCGCCGCCATTGGGGTCAGCCCTGATAGCCTCAAACGGGCAGAGGCTCTGGTGAAGGCCGGAGTGGACGTGCTGGCGGTGGACACCGCGCACGGCCACTCGGAGAACGTGATCCGGTTGACCCGCACTCTCAAGCGCGAGTTCCCGGAAGTCGACGTACTCGCCGGCAACGTGGCCACCGCCGAGGGGGTCAGGGAGCTCGCGGAGGCGGGGGCGGACGGTGTGAAGGTCGGCGTGGGTCCGGGTTCCATCTGCACCACGCGGGTGATCGCCGGCGTGGGAGTCCCCCAGTTCAGCGCCATCCTGGAATGCGCGCGCGAGGCCGCCCGCTACGACCTGCCGGTGGTGGCCGATGGCGGTATCCGCTGGTCGGGAGACATCACCAAGGCGCTCGCGGCGGGTGCCTCCAGCGTCATGATGGGCAGCCTGTTCGCGGGGACCGACGAAAGCCCCGGCGAGATGGAGATTCACCAGGGCCGAAGCTTCAAGGTTTACCGTGCGATGGGCTCGCTGGCGGCCATGCGGGCAGGTAGCGCCGACCGGTACTTCCAGGAAGCCCATCAGATGAAGCTGGTGCCCGAAGGAATCGAAGGACGTGTGCCCTACCGTGGGCCGCTGGCGGAGACGGTCTTCCAACTGGTAGGAGGATTGCGGGCGGGCATGGGTTACTGCGGCGCGTCCGATCTCCAGGAACTTCGCACCCGAGCTCAGTTCGTGCGGATCAGCCAGGCAGGGCTGCGCGAGAGCCACCCGCACGACATCAACATCACCAAGGAGGCCCCCAACTACTGGCTGTGAGGGCGGACCCGGAAGGATTTTCGCCTCACCCCCTTGACAGTCGCAAGGCCATCGGAGTAGAATAATCTCAGGAAACGGTTAGGCAGTTAGCTAACTAGCTAATCAAGCGAACGCCCGGGCTCGCCCGGTAGGTTTCAATCCACAACCCAATCCTCCTTGGAAGGCCCTGAGCGCCCGTTCAGGGCTTCTTTCTTTGTGTGGGCCCCGCGCGGGTTGACAGCCTCGTGGCGGCAGGATAGAATGGCGGAGGAATTGCGCGGTTGGCTAAGCATCTAACTGAGGAGAGGGGTATCCGGTTGCCGGATGATCTGGCCGGTGTTTTGCGGCGCAAGATCGCGTTTTTCTACTCGCCCCTGGTAGAGATGCTGCTCAGCCTGCATGTACTGCACGATCCCGAGCGACACGGCGTGCTGCTTCCCTGGATGGTGCGCTTTCGAGAGAAGATCAGCCCCGAGCTCATGCGCGAACTGCGCTACTTCGGCGATCACTGTGACCGCTGGATCAACGTGGCCGAGGGGGTTCTCGGTTTTCCCGGTGTCCAGGATCTCGGGGTCAACGCCCTCGTAGACTGGCTGGGAAGTCTCGATGAGGCGTCGTTCGTCGCCCGCCTCCTCGGAGACCGCGTGAGCCGGCAGGAGGTCTTTGCCGTGCTGAGCGGTGAGGCGACCCTCGACGACCTGATGGAACGGCTGGGAGTGGCCTCCTCCGAGGACGAGGCGGCGGTGGTGGAGATCATCGGCGACGTCAACCTGGCAAGGACACGGCTGGGGCAGCTGCTTACCTCGTACTGGGACCGCTACTTCCACGATGAGTTCTACTGGATAGAGCTTCTCCTCATCCGCAGCATCAAGGAGTCATCGATCGAGCTCGAAGCCGGGGATCCCTGGGAGTTCTTGCCCCGGGTCTGCCGTGGCGCGCTTGCCTGGGACGGAGAACGACGGCTGGTGCCACGCGCGGGCCGCTCCGCCACCCCGCGCGAGCTTGGAGGACTAGATCGCATTCAGCTGTTCCCATCGGTGTTCGTCTACCCCGAGACCTTGCTGGTGAACCAACCCCGGCGGATCATCGTGTCCTATCCGGTGTCCCCCGGAGTCTATCTGCGCCGGGATACCCTGAACCCGCCGGAGAACCTCTCGCTGCTGCTCAAAGTGCTGGCCGACGACACCCGTCTCAGGATCCTGAAGCTGATGGCCGAGAAGCGGCGCTTTACTCAGGAGCTGGCAAGCGAGCTCGATTTGGCGGAGCCCACCGTATCTCGCCATCTCAAGCTGCTGCGCGAGGCGGAGCTGATCACCAGCGAGAAGGAAGGCAACTACATCTACTACAGCCTGCGGCTGGAGCGGGTGGCGGAGTTGCAGACGAAGCTCCTCGACTTTTTCCGCGCATGAAGTCACCGGGGGGCGCGGTGCGCCCCCCGGTGACTTCGCTCAGCCGGTCTTGGTGCTTATGGATACCTCGTCCACGGCCACGTAGGGGAGCCGGAAATTCACCGACCAGCCGGTCTCCCGGCTTAGCCCCCGTAGCCGCGACCCGAGAGCCTCGAAGGCGTTGACCGAGAGCATGCAGTCTTTCACCCGACCCACGATCTCGCCCTTGTCGATACGGTAGCCCAGCAGCACGTTACCGCTGACCTCGCCGGCGAGCAGGTTGCCCGCCCACGCGCCCATGAGATGGACGACGAGCAGTCCACGATCGATGTCTTTGACCAGTTCTCGCCAGGACATTTCTCCCGGGGACAGCACGAGGTTAGAGAGCGCAGGTGCGGGAGGGCTCTCCAGCCCCGAGCGCAGACCGTTTCCGGTGGGCCGCCTTCCCAGGCCGGCCGCCGACTTGAGGTCGAGGTAAAACCCCGCAAGTACGCCGTCTCGGATCAGCGAGGCGGGCCGGCAGGGCAGGCCCTCGTCGTCAAACGGCGCGGACATGGGGCCGTCCGGCAGAAGCGGGTTGTCCTCCAGGGTGACCGTGGGGCTGAGCAGCGGGTCACCGAGACGGTTGGTCCAGGGAGAGATGCCCCGCTCGGCCAGCGAGCCGTCCAGGCAGGCGCGGAGCGGTCCCAGGAGATCGCGAACGGCGTGGGGGGTCAGGACGACCGGGTAACTTCCGGGCGCCATCGGAACGTTCGTTCTTCCCTGGCGCAGGTGTTCGAGGGCGGTTTCCTGCAGGGCGGGGATCTCGTCGCCGGGGTAGCCGCTGGACCACCGGCCCTCATACACCGAGAGCATGTTCTCCTGTTCGACAAGCTCGATGGCGAAGAACGCCGAGAAGCCGGTGCGGCGGTAGGCAAGGTCGGCGCCGGCCGAGTTCAGCAGGCGAACCTGCTTCAACTCCTTTTGAACCCTTGCGGCCGCCAGGGCGGCAGGCTCGGCGGCGATGACCGCGTTCACGAAGTCGCGGCCGATGTCGATCATCCGCTCCAGGGGAAATTCCGCCACCTGACGATGGTGGAAGTCGTCGGGCCCGGCTGCGGTCGCCTCCGGACACGGGAAGGCGAAGGTCGCCTCTTGGCCATAGCGCGCCGCCGCCAGGGCCCGCTCCACCAACCCCGCTTCGTCTCCGGGCTTGGTGGTGGTGGCAAAGCCGATCTTACCGTCGGCGACAACCCGCAAAGCCAAGCCGGCGCTGTACGCCGTGCGTACCTGCTTGAGGCGGTTGGCGTCGAACTCCACCGGCGTTGAAGTTGACTGGTGGTAGTAGACCTCTGCCGCCCCGCAGCGGGTCAAGGCCGTCTCCAGGACATTCTCCGGCCGGAAGTCCTCCTGTCGTGTCACGTCCCCTTACCCCCCACGATGACCTTCTGGATGCGGATGTGCGGTGCTCCCTCCGAGACCGGCAGAGGCGCCTGCTCTCCTTTGCCGCATCCTCCTGCGCCACCTCTGATGGTCCAGTCGCGCCCGACGCGGTCGATGTTCTTGAGGGTGAAGAACACATTGCCGCTAAGCGTCACATCGCGGACCCGTTCGGCCAACCGGCCGTGGCGAATCATGAAGGCTTCCTCCGCGGTGAAGGTGAACATCTCGCCGGACGTCTGGCCACCGTACGCCCCTTTGGCGTAGACGCCGAGCTCGATACCTTCGAGCATATCCTCAAAGCTGGCTTCCCCCGCCTCGATGGCCGTGGTCCGCATGCGCGGGATCGGGGGGAAACGGTAGTCCAGGGCGCGCGCGTTGCCCGTGGGGAGCTCGCCCATCCTTCCCGCCGTCTCCCGGGAGTGCAGCCTGCCCACCAGCAGTCCTTCCCTGATCAGGTACACCTTGCGGGTGGGCACCCCCTCGTCATCGTACTTGAGGTATCCCTGCACCCCTGGCTCCAGCCCGGTGTCGTAGACGGAGAGGTGGGCCTCGCCGAAGCGGCGGCCGAGGGTCATGACCTCCTGCAAACGGGGGTTTTCATACACGTTGTCGGCCTCCGACAGATGCCCGAAGGCCTCGTGGATGAACACCCCGGCGAGCTCGGGATCGCACACCACCGGGTACTGACCTCCCCGCACAACCGGAGCCTCCAGCATTTCGCAAGCTCTCTGGCAGGCTTTCAGGACCTCTCCCTCGTGCCCGCGGAGCACCTCGTAGCCTGCCTTGTCGCCCATCGAAACCCGTCCGAACTGGGTCAGCCCATCCTTCATGGCTACCGCCACGATATTGGCCGCCACATCCAGGCTGTGGCGCTCAATGAAGGTCCCCTCGCTGTTGACGTAGGTTATCCGGGAGTGTATATCGCGGTAGCGGATCTGAGAGCTCACCACCGGTGGACCGAACGACAGGATGGCCGCGTTGTAGCCATCCAGGATGGCCTTCTTGGTCCCGAGGTCGAGGGCTGCCGGGTCAACGCCGGGTGGCAGGGGGTCTCGGTCCTCAACCGGGTTGACGGGTGCGAGCTTCACCGGCGTGGTCGCCAGGGCGGCAACTTGCCGTGCCTGGGCGATGGCCTGGTCGACTCGGTGTTCGAGATCGTCCAGGCGGTTGAAGCACACAAGTCCCCACCCGCCGTTCACCAGCGCCCGGACGTTGCCGCCGAAGGACACCGACTCGGCGATGTTCTGCAGCACCGGACCCATGAAGCGAATCTGCGTCAGCATGCTCTCTTCCAGCCGGATCTCCACAAAATCGGCAGGCTTACCGCGCACCAGCTCTTTCAACCAGCTCTTCAAGGTTCTCGCACCCCTCCCGCACTTGCCGAGTCCCCAGGCACTTCAACAGCCCACCGTCTCCTCCCTGCCGGCCACCCTGACCCTTGCGTCGACGGCCACGCAGCCTTGGCCGGCGGGGAGAACCAGCAACGGGTTTACGTCCAGTTCCAGTATCTCCGGATGGTTGGCAACCAGCCACGACAGGCGGACCAGGCAGCCAAGGAGTGCGTCGACGTCGCCCGGAGCTTTGCCCCGCAGTCCCGAAAGCACCTGGAAGACCCGCGTCTTCCCCAGCATGCGGGCGGCCTCGTGCCAAGAGAGCGGAGCCAGACCAAGGCAGACGTCCTGTACGAGCTCGGTGAGGACACCTCCGGTACCCAAGAGGACCACCGGACCGAACTGGGCGTCCTGCTTGCCGCCGAGAATCACCTCGTACCCGGCGGGCACGAAACGCTGCACCAGGAGGCCGCAGGCATCCGGACAACGCTCCAACACCGAGGTGGCGGCGGCTTCGGCTTCTTGACGCGACCGGAGGTCGAGCGCAACCGCGCCCCGGTCGCTCTTGTGCACCAGGCCGGGCCCAAACGCCTTGACCGCCACCGGGTAGCCGAGCGCGTCGGCCAGGCGCCCCGCCTCCGCGGGTGAAGCTGCCCGCCCCCACGGCGCCACCTTGATTCCGTAGTCGGCGAGGAGATCGAAGGCCTCGGGCCCCATGAACCCCGGTCCGGTCGCCCCAAGACGCCGCCCGGCTGCGACGGCATCGAGCCCGGGAACCGCAACGGGGGGGTCGATGGCGCGCCCGTGGACGCGCGAGTAGTACTCGTACAGGCGGGCCAGCGCGCGCACCGCGCGCTCGGGCGACGGATACACGGCCACGGTGCGGGATCTTTCCACCCGGGCGGCGATCTCGGGGGCGCTTTGGCCCTGCACCCACCAGACTATGGGCTTGTCGCGCTGCAGGCCGGCCGCGGCCTCGATGAAATCGGCGAGGTCGGGGCCGGTGGTGGCCATCGCTCCGCCGATGCACAACACGGCGTCCACTCCGGGGTCGTTCAAGATCAGTGTGAAGATGTGGGCGAAGGTGGGGGGATAGGGCTTGCCGATGGTGGCCGGCCAAACGTCCATGGGGTTGCCGGGCTGAAACCAAGAAGGCGCGATCGCGCGGAGTTCGGCCAGCGTGCCCTCGCCGAAGGTCGCCAGCTCCAGTCCGTAATCCGAACAGGCATCGACGGCCATGATCCCTCCGCCTCCGGTGGCGGTCACGATGGCCACACGCTTGCCGCGCAGCGGGGGCAGGTGCAAAAAGGCCTTGACCACATCGTCAAGCTCGTCCACGTCGCCCACTCGTAGGACCCCCGCCTGGTCAAAGGCAGCCTGGTAGACCGCATCCTCTCCGGCAAGCGAACCGGTGTGGGAGCCTGCCACCTCCGCGCCCGCGGCGCTCCGCGCGGTCTTGAGCACCAGGACCGGCTTACGCCGCGTCACCTCCCTGGCAAGTTCGAAGAATTCCCTTCCCCGGTCAAGACCCTCAAGGTGGATGGCGATCACCTGAAGCCGGTCGTCGTCGGCGAGGTAGCCCAGGCATTCCACCACGCCGAGGTCCACCGCGTTGCCCACGTCTACCCCGATGCCCAGTCCTACCGAGGGTGCAAGGTCAACCGCCAGGAAGAAACCGGTCTGGCAGATCATGCCCGTGGGCAAGGGCTCGGTTCGCCTGATGGGGGCAAAGGAACTGGAGAAACGTTCGAAAACGTTCACCGTACCGAGCGTATTCGGCCCGATCATGCGGGCGCCTGCCGTGCGCAGTGCGGCCAAGAATTCCTCTTGCAGCCGTGCTCCCTCGGCGTCCGCCTCCGCGAAACCCTGAGTCACCACGATAATCGCACGGATACCCGTCTTGGCGCAGTCGCGGGCTGCCTGCGGTACCAGATGGCGCGGGAGCGTGATTATGGCCAGGTCGGGCACTTCGGGTAACTCCCGCACCGAGGCATAGCACCTTACCCCCAGGATCTCGGCCGCGTTGGGATTAACCGGATACAGCCTGCCTGTGTAACCGTAGTCGAGCAGGTTTTCGAGGATGTTGAAAGTGCCTGCACCGGTGGTGCGGGAAACGCCGACGATCGCCACCGCGCGGGGGCGGAAGAACCGATCCATGATCTCCCGGTCGTAGTACGGCAACTGCATTCATGCACCTCCTCCCACGCATTCGGCCTCCGGGGAAGTTCGTCCTGCCGTTTGGTAGGGATCGGGGCCTGCCAGAGCAAAAGCCCGGCGTCGGGGATGCCGGGCTTGGGAGCGGACGCTACGAACGACCGCTATCCCTTCCAAAGGCCATGCAGGTTGCAGTAGGCCCTGGCGGCGGACGGTGTGCCGGGCAAGGACGGGAAATCAGCATGGGGGCTGTCTCCGGGCTTGAGGAAGACACGGGCTACCCAGCGGTCGGCCACGAGCGCGATCCATTCGATGTGGTGCTGTTCGGTCATCGGATGCTCAACACTTCCCACCCTGACGGAGGTTCCTTCTCTGACCGGCACGTGCTTTTCGTAACCGGAGTCTTGTGTGTGTTCCTCCATGCGCTCCATAGGCTGGCCGCAACATACCAGCGTGCCCTTGCCGGCGCGCAACACTTCCACCAAGTTGGTGCAAACCCTGCACTGATACACCTCATTAACCGCGGTCATGGTTAACCCCCTCCGGAGAAAGTCGTTCGACCGCCCAGTTACCGGCCACCAGTACTAGCCGGAGACCGGCACCGCACTTCTCGCACGTCTTCTCTTCGCCCACCTGCGGATTGGGTCCGAACTCCACCGACCAGCCACACAGGGTGCAGAAGATCGATATGGGGAAGCTCCCCTGCTCCATCTCCCTGAGCAGGTCCTCAAAGATCCGCAGGTGCCCGGTCTCGGCGCGGGCTTGCGCCGCGAACATCGACTTAAGACCGGGATCGTCGACTTCCGCTGCAAAGCGCGCATAGGTATCTCGGGCGACTCGCTCAAACTCCAGGTTCAGCCGGGTGTGGAGCAAGGCCGAGGACAGCCCGTTCCCCGAGGTCTGGCGGCCTTCCAGGTACTTGAGGGCTCCGTCCACGTGGTCCTGTTCGGTACGCATGATACCCTCCAGCAAAGCCACCAGACGAGGGTATCCCAGGCGAGCGATCTGTTCGCGATAGCGCCAAGTAGCGGCATACTCCAGATTCAGAGCGGTGACTGCGTGCTGCCATTCCACGTCATCCAGGGCGGACGCGGGGCGCGACCGGTTTTGCTGATACAATGCGTAGGTCAGGGGTTCGCGGCGACGCAAGGGGCCTCCTCCCAGCACCTCAACGATGAAGAGGGTGTGGGTGCCGAGGTCGGTCGACCGTGCCGCGTCCACTCGTCCCTCCAGGTAGTAGCTACCGGACGGGAGGATGGGGCAACCTGTCAGCGGAGACAGGTGGTACTGCACCGCTGCAAGTTTGTCGATATTTCGTCCAGACTGGCCACCGAAGTGACGGATGGCCTGGAAGTTTCCGCGACCGAGCACGGTTACGGCCAGCACATTGCTTTCTTCAATGAAGGCGTGAGTCAAGTTGCGGCGATTGATCCCCACTGCCAGCTGTACGGGCTCACTTGTGACTTGAAATACGGTGTTGCACGTCTGAGCATTAAACCTATCCCCGCTGCGCGAGCTTACCACGAAAAGCCCGTAGGACAGGGATCGCAGGGCACCGGCGAGGTCGGACCCGGCCTCGACCGAAGGCACTACCGGATGCGCTGAGGGCGCCTCAGACCCTCCCGGCTCCGGTCCGATTTCCTCGAAAGCCTCAGATGTGGCCCCGCACACCGGACACACCTCGGGCGGTGCCGGACCGTCGTGGATGTAGCCGCACACCGTGCACCGCCAGCGCTTCATGGCGCATGCCCTCCCGAATTCAGTAGTTTTCCGGCTTGGGCTCGTAGAAGGCCCGAGGATGGGCGCAGGCAGGACAGTTCTCGGGTGGTTCGGTTCCCACATGAACGTAGCCGCAATTGCGGCAGTGCCAGGCAATCGGGGAGGGACGACGAAAGACGGTGCCGGTACGTACGCGTTCCAATAGCTGCCGATACCTGAGTTCGTGCTGTTCTTCGACCTCCGCTACCTCGCGGAAGAGCGCCGCGATGTCGGCGAACCCTTCCTCTTCGGCAGTTTGGGCGAACTCCCGGTACATCTGGCTCCATTCGTGGTGCTCGCCCTGCGCGGCCGCTTCAAGGTTGGCGGCGGTGTCGCCGATGAGACCAAGCAGCTTTGCCCATTGCTTGGCGTGTTCCTTTTCGTTGTCCGCGGTCTCGAGGAACACCGCCATGATTTGCTGGTAGCCCTCGTTCCTGGCCACGCTGGCAAAATACGTATACTTGTTGCGTGCTTCGGATTCTCCTGCGAAGGCAGCCTGCAAGTTCCGGTACGTACGAGTCCCTTCGAGCTCGGAACGCATGGATCTCCAGCCTCCATCATCGGACATTTCACAACATCTTCTAGTTCCTGCCCGCAAAGTCCTTCCTCTGCCGGCCCGGGCGTATTCTCTGGCTTATCGGTAGACCGTCGACCCCGGGAGGGAAAGCTTCCGCTATCGCGGAAGTAATCTTCAGAGGTTTGTGATTTCCAGCACGAGAGGCGGCTGTTTGTTTGTCTCGAGCGATCCCCGGGGGCGAGCGCGCGGCCTCCGCCCGGCAGGTCACCCGGTGGCGAAGAGGCGGGTTCGAAAGGGTTGAGGATCTGGTGGCCGAAGAAGCGGCCTTCACCATCTTCCTCAACGGTGACGAACTGGTAACGCTGATGGCGACTCCGGACCACCTGGACGAGCTTGCCGTGGGTTTCCTGAGGACCGAGGGATTCATCGGCTGCCGCGAGGATATGCGGTCGCTGGAAGTGGACGGGCAGGTAGGTATCGTCCGGGTGGTCACGGCCGAGCCCTCCGATTTTGCCCGGCGCTTCTTTGGCCGAAGAGTGCTGTCGCCGGGCTGTGGAGGGGCCCTGAGCCTGCCCGACCGCGTACGGCTGCTTCCCCTGGGCGAGAGTTCACGTCGCCTTCGGGTCAGCTGCGAACGGCTCCTGGAGCTGGTCGACCTGCTCCGGGCGGCACCGCTTCACCGGGCTACCGGGGCCACACATTCAGCGGTGCTCCCGCCGATCGCCGGAGAAGAGCCGCCCGTGCTACGCGAGGACATCGGACGCCACAACGCGGTGGACAAAGCCATCGGCCGACTGACGCTGGACGGCTTGAGCGCCGAGGAGAGGGTGCTGGTCACTTCGGGGCGAATCTCGTCGGACGTGGTGAGGAAGGCGGCAGGTGTCGGGATCCCCGTGATCCTTTCGCGCTCCGCTCCCACCGGCCTTGCGGTGGAGCTGGCCGAGCGTCTGGGGATGACGGTGGTCGGTTTCGCCCGGGGCGGTCGCCTGAACGTGTACTCGGGCGAAGAGAGACTCATCGACGGAGGTTGAGGCGGTTGAAGCGTAGCGGCAGGGACACCGTGATCGTGGCGGCGGCTCGGACACCCTTCGGATCCTTCGGTGGGGTCTTCAAAGAGCTCTCCGCCGTTGACCTGGGGGCGGCCGCCATCGCGGCGGCTGTGCGTCGCGCAGACTTGAAGGGTGAGCAGGTAGACTACGTGTTCATGGGGATGGTGGTCGGCGCGGGCGCCGGTCAGGTGCCCTCCCGGCAGGCCACCCTCAAGGCCGGGCTGCCGGTAGAGGTGCCCAGCGAGACCATCAATAAGGTCTGTGCTTCCAGCCTCCGAGCGGTCAATCTGGCGGACTCGCTGATCCGGGCCGGTGAACTGGACGTAGTCGTGGCCGGGGGCATGGAAAGCATGAGCCAGGGACCGTACCTGGTGCCGCAGGCACGCTGGGGATACCGCCTTGGTCATGGCAAGCTGCTGGACGCCACCGTGCACGACGGCCTGTGGTGCCCGGTGCGGGACGTGCACATGGGTGTCCACGGCGATACCATGGCACGCGAGTTCGGAGTGAGCCGTGAGGAGCAGGATGCCTGGGCCTACCACAGCCACCGGCGAGCACTGGCGGCGATGGCCGAAGGACGCTTCCAAGAGGAGCTTACCGCGGTCGAGGTCCCGCAGCGCAAGGGGCCTCCGCTGTCCGTGACCACCGACGAGCCTCCCCGTCCCGACACCAGCCCGGAGAAACTGGCAGCGCTGCGTCCGGCCTTCTCTGCGGACGGCACCATCACCGCCGGCAACGCTCCGGGGCTGAACGACGGAGCCGCGGCGCTGGTGTTGATGTCACGGGAAAGGGCGGAGAAGCTCGGGATGAGTCCGCTGGCCAGCATCGTTTCCAAAGGTGCGGTCTCGGCGGAAGCGCCCTACCTGGCGACCGTGCCGTGGCTGTCGGCCAAGAAGGCGCTGGAAACCGTCGGTCTTGGGCCCAAGGACGTGGATCTCGTGGAGATCAACGAGGCCTTCGCGGTTGTCGCACTGGTCAGCGCCAGGCTCGGCGGCTGGCCGCACGACATGGTGAACGTGGACGGAGGCGCGGTGGCCCTGGGTCATCCCATCGGTGCCAGCGGGGCCCGTATTCTCATGCACCTTGTGTTCGAGTTGCGACGCCGTGGCGGGAGCCTGGGCGTCGCCTGTATTTGCAGCGGGGGAGGTCAGGGGGAGGCCACCGTGGTGAAGGCCGAGCCGTAGGCCCTCTCCGCCAAGGGAGGCGAGAGCGTGAATCGCAGGATCAACAAGGTGGCGGTCCTGGGAGCGGGAGTGATGGGAAGCGCCATCGCCGCCCACCTGGCCAACGTCGGCATACCATCCTACCTTCTGGACATCGTACCCGGAGAACTGACTTCCGAAGAGCAGTCAAGAGGACTTACCCTGGGCAGTCCCGAGGTCCGCAACCGGCTGGCCATTCAAGGCATTCAGAACTGCCTGAAGGCACGGCCGGCGGCTTTCTTTGAGGCCGGACTGGCCGGGCTGGTGACGCCCGGCAACCTCGAGGACAACCTGGCCTGGCTGGGTGAGGTCGACTGGATCATCGAGGCGGTCGTCGAGCGTCTGGACATCAAGCAGGAGCTCATGCGCAAGGTGGCGGCCCACCGGCGACCGGGCACCATCGTGAGCTCCAACACCTCGGGCATCTCCATCAACCGCATCTCGGAAGGGCTGCCGCCGGAGTTCCGCCAGCATTTCCTGGGCACCCACTTCTTCAACCCGCCGCGGTACATGAAGTTGCTCGAGATCATCCCGGCCGCCGACACCCTGCCCGAGATCGTCGCGTTCATGGTCGCCTTCGGAGAGAAGACGCTGGGCAAAGGGGTGGTGATGGCGAAGGACACCCCGAACTTCATAGCCAACCGCATAGGCGTCTTCGGCATGATGCAGACGATGCGCGTCATGCAGGAAAAAGGCTTCGAGGTGGACGAGGTCGATGCGGTCACCGGTCCGGCCATGGGGCGGGCCAAGAGCGCAACCTTCCGCACCGCCGACCTCGTTGGACTGGATACTCTTTTGCACGTGGCCCGCAACGTGCACGACAACGTGCCTCCCGAAGAGAGGCCCTTTTTCGAGCCACCCGAGTTCTTGAAGGAGCTGGTCGCTCGCGGCCGCACCGGTGAGAAGGCCGGGCAGGGTTTCTACCGGAAGGTGAAGGGACCCGAAGGCAGCGAGATACTCACCCTTGACTGGCGAACGCTGGAGTACCGGCCGCGACTGAAGCCGGACTTCCCGTCGCTCGGTGCCACCCGGCGGGTGAGCGCTGCCGCCGAGCGGGTCAAGACGCTGGTCGAGTCAAACGATCGCGCCGGCGAGCTGGCCTGGGAGCTCACCAAACGTGGTCTGGCCTACACGGCCGGTCTTTTGCCGGAGATCGCCGACGACCTGGTAAGCGTGGATCAGGCCATGAAGTGGGGGTTTGGCTGGGACGCGGGCCCCTTCGAGATCTGGGATGCACTGGGCGTGGAGGCCGCAGTGCGCCGTATGGAGTCCGAGGGGACGGAAGTCGCTGCCTGGGTCAAGGAGATGCTGGCGACCGGTCACCCCAGCTTCTATTCCCACATCGACGGGCAGAAGGCATATTACTGCCTGCTTTGCCGCAAGTACGTGCCCCTGCCGAAGCGTCCCGAGGTGATCGTGCTGAAGGACCTGAGAGCGGCGCGGCCGGCGGTGCGGGGCAACACCGATGCCAGCCTCCTGGACCTCGGGGACAACGTGGCGTGCCTGGAGTTTCACTCTCCAAATCAGGCCATCACCCCCGACCTGATCCGGATGATCCACGAGAGCCTGGAGGAGGTAGACCGCAACTTCGTCGGGCTGGTCATCGGCAACCAGGCCCGCCATTTCTGCGTGGGAGCCAACCTTTTGCTCATCGTGATGGAGGCCACCAACCAGAACTACAAGGGCATCGAACAAGCGGTGGAGGCTTTTCAGCAGGCGTGTATGGCCCTGAAGTACTTCGGCCGCCCGGTGGTGGCCGCCCCTCACGGCATGGCACTGGGAGGAGGGGCCGAGATCATCATGGCCGCCCACCGGGTGGTGGCCAGCGCCGAGCTTTACATGGGCCTGGTCGAGTTCGCCGTGGGACTCGTGCCGGGCGGCGGCGGCAACAAGGAAGTGCTGCTCCGCCAGCTCGAAGGCGTACCCGAGGATACCCCCGTTCCCATGGACCTTTTGCCTCTCGTTGCCCGCGCTTTCCAGACCATCGCCATGGCCAAGGTATCGACCAGCGCACGCGAAGCCCAGAAGCTGTGCCTGCTGCGAGCTGCCGACCGGGTGGTGGCAAACCAGGACTTCCTGCTCCACCAGGCCAAACAGGAGGTCCTCGCCATGGTGGAAGCGGGCTTCCGCCCGCCACCGCCTGCGCGCATCCGGGTACTGGGAGAGACGGGGCTGGCGGCACTGCAGGCACAGACCTATAACATGCTCAAGGGCGGCCACATCAGCGAGCACGACAAGTACATCGCCGACCGTATCGCCACCGTGTTGACCGGCGGTCCGGTGGCCGCCGGCACGGTGGTGACCGAGCAGTACCTCCTCGACCTTGAGAAAGAGGCCTTCCTCGACCTGGCCCGCCATGAGAAGTCGCTGGAGCGGATGCGGCACATGCTTTCGACCGGCAAGCCCCTTCGGAACTAGGAGGTGATCACCATGCGCGAAGCCGTGATCGTATCGGCAGCACGGACTGCGGTGGGAAGGGCCGGGCGGGGGACCCTCCGTCAGACGCGGCCGGACGAACTCGGTGCGGCTGCGGTCGGCGAGGCGGTGCGCAGGGCGAAGGGGCTCGACCCCGCCGCTATCGACGACCTGATCATGGGTTGCGCCTTTCCTGAAGCGGAGCAGGGCATGAACGTAGCCCGCATCATCGGCCTGCGGGCCGGCTTGCCTGCTTCAGTGCCGGCCCAGACCGTCAATCGCTTCTGTTCCTCAGGTCTGCAGGCCATTGCCATCGGCGCCAAGCAGATCATGTGCGGCTGGGCCGACACCGTGGTGGCCGGCGGCGTGGAAAGCATGAGCCTGGTGCCCATGGGCGGGCAGAAGATGTCCCCCAACCCCCATCTGCTGATGCACTGGCCCGAGGTCTACCTGGGAATGGGGCTTACCGCCGAGGAAGTGGCTTCTCGGTATCAGGTGAGCCGGGAAGAGCAGGACCGCTTCGCGGTGGAGAGCCACCGCAAGGCTCACGCCGCCATCAGCCGTGGGGACTTCAAGGAGGAGATCGTGCCGGTTGAGGCCAGGCTTACCGAGACGGGGCCTGATGGCTCGATCCAGGTGCGGGCGGTGACTTTCGACACCGATGAAGGGGTCCGTCCCGACACCTCGGAGGAAGCGCTGGCGCGCTTGCGTCCGGCCTTTGCGGCCGGGGGAACGGTGACCGCCGGCAATTCCTCGCAGACCAGCGACGGGGCCGCCGCAGTGGTGCTCATGGCGCAGGAGAAGGCGGCCTCGCTCGGGCTTGTACCGTTGGCGGTCTTTCGGGCATTCGCGGTGGCCGGGGTGGAACCCGAGATCATGGGGGTCGGCCCCGTGGGCGCGGTGCCGCGGGCACTGAAGCTGGCCGGTATCCGGCAGGAAGATGTGGATTTCTTCGAGCTCAATGAGGCCTTCGCCGCCCAGGCGATCGCCGTCATGCGGCTGCTAGGACTCGACCCGGCGCGCGTTAACCCGTTCGGGGGAGCCATCGCCCTCGGTCACCCCCTTGGTTGTACCGGAGCCAAGCTCACGGTGACCGCGGTCCATGCCATGGCCAGGCGGCAGGCCAGGTACGCAGTGGTGACCATGTGCATCGGCGGTGGCATGGGTGCCGCCGCCGTGCTCGAGCGCGTCAGCTGACACCCACAACGACATTGGGAGGTCCGAAGCGTGGAGATAAGGACCGTCTTCGTGGCGGGAGCGGGCCAGATGGGCTCGGGTATCGCTCAGGTGGCCGCCCAGGCCGGGTACCGCGTTATACTGCGCGATCTGACCCCGGAGCTGGTAGACCGGGGGGTGGGCACCATCGATCGCTTCCTCGCCCGCACCGTCGAGAAGGGCAAGCTTGCCGCCGACGAAAAGGCGGCGGTGATGGGACGCATCGCCGGAACGGTAAAGCTGGAGCGGGCGGCCGAAGCCGAGCTGGTGATCGAGGCGGTGGTGGAAAACCTCGCGGTCAAGCTCGAGCTATTCAAAGAGCTGGACCGGATCTGCCCTGCTCCCACCGTCTTTGCCTCCAATACCTCGTCGTTGCCCATCACCCAGCTGGCCGGGGCCACGGGACGCGCCGACCGCTTCATCGGCATGCATTTCATGAACCCGGTTCCCCTCATGCAGCTGGTGGAGATCATCAGGGGTATGGCCACCTCCGATGAAACCTGCCAGGCGGTACTGGCGGTCACCCGAAGCATGGGCAAGACGCCGGTTGAGGTACAGGACGCCCCGGGTTTCGTCGCCAACCGCATCCTCGCCCCCATGATCAACGAAGCCGTCTACTGCCTGCAGGAAGGCCTGGCCACCGCCGAAGGCATCGACACCGTCATGAAGCTGGGGATGAACCACCCCATGGGCCCGCTGGCACTGGCCGACCTCATCGGTCTTGACACCGTGCTGTCGATCCTTGACGTGCTCTACGCGGAGTTCCAGGACTCCAAGTATCGCGCATGCCCGCTGCTGCGGAAGATGGTGCGCGCGGGGTGGCTGGGGCGCAAGAGCGGACGCGGGTTCTACAACTACCAGTGAGGCCGGCCCCCGGGCCCGTGGGTCGGCCGCGGGCCCGGGGGGGAAGCATCCGGCACTCCACGGTCAGGGCCTTTGGACTTGTGCGTCTCCTTCCAGCAGCCGGTAGTTGCCGGTGACGGGATCGAACCTGAAAAGCAGCGTCCTCCCGCTGAGGTCGCCCTGAGGAGTCGGCGCGGCGGGGTCGCCCAGCCGCCGCGGGTTGGACCCTGCGTTGTACAGGAACACGTTGCCGATGACCGAACCCTCACCGCGTGCCACCCCCACTAACACCCGGGCATCGTCGCCCGCTCCCACCGTGAAGAAGCACAGCTGTATGCTGTCGTCGGGGTTGAGCAGAAGCTGTACGGTGTTGAATACCTCGGTGAAGAAGAAGGGTACCCGATCCCAGGTCACGACGAAGCGGGTTCCGTTCATCGCCGGGTCGAAGAAGGAGTCGGCGAAGACCCCTCCCGAGGGCGGGGAGCCCGGCGGGAAGAGGTCGGTCCAGAAGGCGGCCACCCGAGGCGGTCCTTCCACTAGCTGGTCCAGCGTGGGAAAGAAAGTCGCGTCGCCGGCGTCGAAGGTCACGTTGCCGTTGGAGTTCACCCACACGCCCCGCGGTAGGATGTTGCCGAACAGGCGGAACCGGAAGTCCTCGGGGAAGGGTACGAAGACGGTGTCATCGTCCTCGAGCGGCAGGGCTCGACCGAAGGGCGAGGGACGACAGCTGGGGAAACCGGGAGGAGACACGGGAACCGGAGGACGCGGTACCGGAGCGGCGATCACCAAGATCAGTCCGGGGATCGCCGCCAGCAACGGGTTGAGCGCGCCGATGGCTGCCGGTCGCACATCGAACTGGCGGGCGATGCTCTCTACCGTATCCCCCGGCTGCACCACGTAGCGTCGCAGCGTGAAGACCGGAGCCGGAGGCAACCCGGCTACCGGCACTACCACGAACTCGCCGGGGAATATCAGGTTGGGGTCGGCAACCTGTGGGTTGGCGGCCACCATGTCTGAGGGCGGAACCCCAAAGCGGGCGGCGATCGTGGCCAGCGTATCACCCGGCATGACCACATACAGGACGGCTGCTACCGGTGGGGGCGGAGGGTCGGCGACCGTCGGCACATACAGCAACTGACCGGGGAAGATGCGCTCGGGGTCCACAAGTGGGTTGGCCTCGGCGAGGGAGACCATGTCGGTCCGGAAGCGAGTCGCGATGTCCGCAAAGGAGTCGCCGGGTTGAACCACGTACTCCAAGGCCGCACGGCGGACCACGGGCAGGGTGGGCGGGATAAGGGGGACCCGGAGTACCTGACCGGGAAAGATCCGCGACGGGTCGACCACCTCCGGGTTTGCCTCGATCAGTCTTTCCTGCGGTACCCCGAACCGGTTGGCGATGCCCGCCAGCGTGTCTTCCGGCTGCACCACGCAAAGCACCGCCGTGCCGCCGTCGGGATCGGGGGACAGGAACGGATAGGGCTGCGCGCGCACCTTCTTGGGCGGCTGCTTTCGCGGTCGGGGCAAGGCGGCGGCTTCCGCGGGGCAGGGCGTGACCACCGCGCCGGTGCGCCCGGGATGCGCCGGACGACGGACACAGGCGGCGCTGGCGGCGACCCAGCCACCGCGGACGGAAGTCCGTGGGGTCCGCCGGTTGACCCGCCTCGGTACGGAGGACCGGCTACCGACAGGCATGGGGCTTTCACCTTCCACCGGGTCTTTGCGCCGGCGGCTCGACCAACGGCGAGGCTGCAATCCTCCCGGGACGATCGTACCGGCCGGCCGTTGCTTACAGCCTATGCGGAAGCCGGGCCGCGCGACGGGGAGCGGGTTCGGGTGCCGCCACGGACACAAGCTTCCACCCGCAGCATGCGCGGGGGGTCTAGCGGTGGGGCTTGGCGGCATCAGCCGTCGGGCATGGGCGGGAAAACATCCCCACGCGCCGCAGGGTTGATGAGGGGCGTCAAGCGGAACAACCTTTCCTTCGATCACCACCATCCCCACGTGATCCTCGGGGATACCGAGCACAAGAAGGTTTCTGACCGTTCCCGGGGAGCCATCAACTCGAGAGACGTTTGTGCACTAGTCGTGATATTCGGGAGCCTCAACTGCCCTCCGGAGCCATAACGCAAATGGCCGACTGGCATGACCATGGGTCAGCACCGGTTGCCATAGTGACCGCATCGTGCGTATAGTCGACGGTCGTCTCGTAACCAGCGGTGACTCGCCGCAGGGCCATTCTGGTTTCACCCCCATCAGAGCTGACCATCGGGCGGTAGGGGTCTCTCTTTCGGGCGATGAGACGTTTCGCGTCGACTTGGCGGACGGTCGCGTACTGCTCGTGCCATTCAGCTGGTCGTAACGCCTGTCGCAAGCTACTCCTGAACAGCGGGCCAACGTGAGGATTGTGGGAGACGGCCGAATTCTGTTGTGACCGGAGGTAGATGAGGATATGGACGTGCTTGCACTGCTGAAGGGAGACATGTGCCGTCTCACATTGATCTAGCCTGTAGTGGAGGTTTCGTCTCACATTAGGCGGAAGTTGAGCCCCCGAAAGCTGCGGAATCCCTTGTGCCAGTTGGCTTTGCGCCCCCTTTGGAGGGGTAGCTTCTGGCTACCCCGGGCTACGGAGC
>DYFO01000028.1 GCA_020725145.1 Symbiobacterium thermophilum | reverse complement strand
CCGCCCGGCAACGGACGGGTGTCCGGAACAGATTTCTATGTTCCGGGCAACGGTCGAGGCGTCTGGAGTTCAGCATGCGCGAGCTGTCGGGGGCGATGGGGGATCTGGGAACCCTCTTCCCCCTCGCCGCGGGCTTCGTAGTCCTGAACGGCCTTAACCCCTCGGGACTGCTGGTGATGATGGGACTGGCCAACATCGTCACCGGGCTGGCCTACGGGCTGCCGATGCCGATAGAGCCCATGAAGCTGATCGCGGTCACCGCCATCGCCCAACGCTGGTCCCCCGCGCTCATCCAGGGGGCGGGATTCGGCACCGGACTGGCGTGGCTCGGGCTGTCACTGACGGGAGCCGTGCGACGCCTCGCCGCCTGTACCCCGGGCAGCGTCACCGCAGGCATACAGCTGGCGCTTGGACTGCTACTGGTTCGTGAAGGCCTTCGCCTGGCTCTGACCGAGTGGCCGCTGGCGCTCATATCCCTGGCCATCATCGTCACCTTGCGCCGTAACCGCCATGTCCCGGCGGCGCCCGTGCTGCTCGTCCTGGGACTGGCCGTGGCCGCGTGGCGCGGGGAGCTGGGCGGCTCGCTCTGCTGGGGCGTCAGCCTGCCGCGACCGGCCCTCTTTTCCCCGACCGACGTGTGGCGAGGCATGGTGCTTGCGGGGTTCGCCCAGGTGGCGCTGACGCTGACCAACGCGGTGATCGCCACCTCCGCGCTGATCCGTGAGTACTGGCCCGAGCGCAGCGTCTCCGAGGAGCGGCTTGCGCTGAGCACCGGCCTGATGAACCTGGTGGCCCCCTTCCTGGGAGGGATGCCGATGTGCCACGGGGCAGGTGGCCTTGCGGCGCAGCACTACTTCGGGGCTCGGACCGCGGGCGCCAATATCCTGGAAGGCATCATGGAGGTTTTCCTGGGGCTGTTCCTGGCGACCTCGGTGGCCCGTGTCTTCGGGGCCTTCCCGGCGGCCATCCTGGGTACGATGTTGCTGGCGGTGGCCGCCGAGCTGGGCCGCTTGGCCTTGCGACCCAGGGGTCGTGAGCTGGTGCCGCTTGTGGCCACCACCCTGGTCGCGCTGGTGGGCGGAACGGCCGCGGGCTTTGCGGCCGGACTGGCCACGCATTACCTGATGAAGCCGCTCAGGCGCGGTGCGGCTTGAGACGGCGTCGTTTGGTCGCGAGGTTTCTTCAACGCAGAAACTGCACGGTGAAGGATTCGCGGCCGAGCGTCTGGAACTGGAAACCCATATCGATCAGGGCCTCCAGGATGGCAGGGAGGGCTTGGACGGTTCCCATCCGCGTGCGGCTGTCGTGAAAGAGGACGATGGCGCGGTCCTTGCCCTGCACTCCTTCGATCACGTTCCGGATGATGACCTCGGGATCCTGGTACAGCTGAAGGGCATCGCCGGAGCAGACGTTCCAGTCGCAGTACTCAAGACCGAGCTCTCGTATCCTGGAGATCAGCTCCAGCATGAGCTCGCGGTCGGCCTGGTTGTTGTTGCTGCCCCCCGGAAACCGGACCACCTCCGGGCGAAATCCGGTTGCCTCGTAGACCAGATCCTGCAGGCGGAAAAAGTCTTCAAAGAAGGCGTCGGCGGAGGCGTAGATGCGGGCAGGGTTGTGGCTGAAGCTGTGATTGCCGATGGTGTGGCCTTCGGCCAGCATGCGGCGGTAGATGTCGCGCCCGAAGTCGGTCAGGTTGCCGCACACGAAGAAGGTCGCCCTCACGCCGTACCTGGCCAGCACGTCCAGCACCGCCGGCGTGTTGAGGCTGGGGCCGTCGTCGAAGGTCAGGTAGGCGATGCGCCGGTGCTCGGGCTCCGGCACGATCACCGGGCAAGGGAAGCACTCGCCTGCCGGCTCGGAGTCACCCTGTTCGCCGGCGACAGGGAGAGGCGGTGGCTGTTCGGGCGATATGCCGGCCGGCACGCCGAAGGCGGCCAGGGCCAGGGCTACCAGCAGGACCAGGCCGACCCGCCTGACGTACAGGAGGTTGGTGCCCGGGGCTTGAGGCAGCGGCATCGTCTCAGGGGATTTCGCGCAGGGGGATCGAACTCCTGCCCCGCCGGGCTCCGGCAGGGCCGAAAGGGAGGGGAAACAGGGCATGAAGGCAAGGTTCAACTTGCGGACGGCAGGGGTGGCGGTGCACGAGGGACGGGTCCTGATCCACCGCTCGGACCTGGACCCGTTCTGGTCGCTGCCCGGGGGAAGGATTGAGCTGCGGGAGCCGTCGACGGCCGCGTTGAAGCGGGAGATGGTCGAGGAGCTCGGGGTCGAGGTCACCGTGGGGCGCCTGCTGTGGGTGGCGGAGTACTTCTTCACCTACGGCGATACCGACTACCACGAGTTCGCCTTCTACTTCTCAATGCAGTTGCCGGCCGGCAGCCCGCTGCTTTCCCGGGAAGGTGAGTTCCGGGGGCAGGAGAAAACCCTGGGCCTGCGGTTTCGCTGGCAGCCCCTGGACCGCCTGGGAGAGGTGCCCTTGCTGCCGAGGTTCCTCCGCGAGAAGCTGATCGCCTTGCCTGTCGCGGCCGAGTACGTCTTCGCGGTGGACTGAAGACGTCGGGGCGATACCGGTATTAGCAGGAAATGCGACCGCCACGTCGTAATAAGATTCATATTATTCCAGCAGTCACCGCCTACTTGCAGCGACGATACCACCCCAAGCCGGGATTAAGGAGTGGATCGGCATGCACAAGGTGACGTCCGCGCTCCTGGTGCTGGTGATGGGCCTCACGGCAGTCCTGGCCACGGGTTGCCCACGCCGGCAGGAGGCGGTGGGTCCCCCGCCCATCAAGATCGGTATCGCCGGGCCGATGGCCTTCCTGCAGGGCGAGCATCACTGGTACGGCGCCCTGATGGCACAGGAGGAGATCAACGCGGCCGGCGGGGTCCAGGTAGGGGACACCAAACGCCTGATCGAGCTGGTGAAGATCGACACCAACGAGATTCTGAGTCCCGAGGACGCCGCAACCGCGGTGGAGAAGGCCATCACCGTGGACAAGGTGGACTTCCTGATGGGAGGCTTCCGCACCGAGGGTGTCTTCCCCATGACGGAAGTGGCCATGGACCACAAGAAGATCTTCATGATCTGCGGCTCGGCCACCAACGAGCTGCTCGAAGGCAGGGTAGACAAGGACTACGAACGCTACAAGTACCTGTTCAGGGTGACACCTATCCGGTCCACCGACCTGGCCAAGGTCTGCTTTGAGATGCTGGGCTACGTCGGCGTCATCATGCGACAGGCGTTGGGACTGGAAAAGCCGAAGGTGGCCATCCTGGCCGAGCGCCTGCTGTGGAACGAGGCGATGATCGCCGCGGCCCAGCAATTGATCCCGACGCGGCTGGGCATGGAGCTGGTAGGGGTCTGGCGGCCCTCGGCCACCGCGACCGACGTGACCGCCGAGCTCACCGCCATCAAGGCGGCGGGTGCGCACATCATCTTCACCATCAACTCCGGCCCCGTCGGTATCACCTACGCGCGGCAGTGGGGTGAGCTTGAGATCCCGGCCGTGTCCATCGGCATCAACGTGGAAGCGCAGAAGCTCGGCTTTTGGGATGCGACGCAGGGCTACGGCAACTACGACACCACGCTCAACACCTACGGCAAAGTCCGCATCACCGACCTCACCTTGCCCTTCTACGACCAGTTCGTCGAGCGCTTCGGCGAGTGCCCGGCTTACACCGCGGGCACTTACGAAGCCCTGCACATCCTGGCGGCGGCCATCGAGCGCGCGGCCACGCTGGACGCCGACGCGGTGGTGGCGGAGCTTGAAAAGACCGACAAGCACAGCGCCACCGGTCGCATCGTTTTCGATAACCTCCACGACGTGACGTGGGGACCGGGCTACGTCACCGGGATCATGACGCAGTGGCAGGACGGCGAACTCGTGGTCGTCTGGCCCTACCCCGGCTGGCAGGGCCTGCACTACGAGGGCGTGGTATCCTACAAGATCCCGCCGCGCGTCGTC
The DNA here is from genome assembly GCA_020725145.1 of Symbiobacterium thermophilum. Classification (GTDB taxonomy): domain Bacteria; phylum Bacillota; class Sulfobacillia; order UBA995; family UBA995; genus DYFO01. The sequence goes on along the minus strand of DYFO01000028.1, from coordinate 24,464 downwards.
CAGTACTGGCTCGGGCAGTCGAAGTAGCCTGATCGCGGGGGACTCCCCACCCGGGGAGTCCCCCGCATGAGGGGAGAGACGCGATTGCTTGCCAGGATCCTGGTGGCCGGTTTGATGAACGTGGGTGTGTATGCCCTGCTCGCGGTCGGGTTCTCGTTGATCTTCGGCGCCGCGCGCATCATCAACCTGTGCCACACCGGGTTTTACATGATCGGTGCCTACTCGATGTTCCTGCTGGTGGTGTCGCGCGGCTGGCCGGTGCTGTGGGCCATTTTTGCCACCCTCGTGGTGGTGGCGGTGCTGGGCATCGCCGTCTACAAGCTGATTATCGACCCCCTCCGCGAGCACGAGGCCACCGTGCTGATCGTCACCCTGGCGACGGCCGTGCTTATCCAGGAAGTACTACTCATCCTGTTCGGCGGTCATTTCCGGGGAATGCCCAGCCTCATCCCCGGGTACACCACGGTGCTCGGCGTCAGGGTGACCTACCAGTACCTTTTGACGCTGGGCGTCGTGGCGGTGGCTTCCCTCGGACTGTGGGCCATGCTGCAGCGAACCCGCCTCGGTATCGCCATCCGGGCCACCGCCCAGGACCGCGAGGTGGCCAACCTGATGGGGATGGACGTGACCCGGGTGGCCACGGTGACGATGGCCATCGGGGTCGCCCTGGCGGGTGTGGCCGGCATCATGGTCGCTCCCATCTACGTGCTGGAGCCCCACATGTGGCAGCCCCCGCTGGTCACCATCCTGGCGGTGGTGGTGCTGGGCGGGCTGGGAAGCATCAAGGGCAGTTTCGTGGGGGCAGTCATCCTCGCGTTCGCCGAGGTGCTGGTGGTGTTCCTGGTGCCGCAGGGAGCGTTCCTCAAGGCCGCTCTCGCCCTGGGGCTGATGCTGGCGATCCTGCTGATCAGGCCCGAGGGCCTCTTCGGCGTCGCTTTCGAGGGGGAGAGGTAGCCATCGCCGCCTTCAGATGGATGTGGCGTTACGTCACCGGCGAGCTGCTGGTGCTTCCCACCCGGGTGGTGGGCCTCGCGGCCTGTCTCGGGCTCCTTGCGTTGCCGCTTGTGACCCGTGACCCTTACGTGTTGCGGGTGGTCACCCTGGCCAGTATCCTCGCCGTCTTCGCGGCAAGCTGGGACCTGCTGACCGGCTTCTCGGGACAGATAAACCTCGGACACGCCCTGTTCTTTGGGGTGGCGGCCTACACCTCCGCCCTGCTCAACCTGAGACTGGGGTTGAGCCCCTGGTTGACCATCTTGGCAGGAGGGGCGATGGCGGTACTGGTCGCCCTGGTCGTGGGGATTCCCTGCCTCCGGCTGAAGGGACCGTACCTTTCCCTGGCCACCCTGGCCTTTCCCATCATGCTGACGGGGCTGATCTTCGCCTTCCCCGGGTTCTTCGGCGGGGAACTGGGAGTGTCCGGGCTCACGCGCCTGGCCGGCACGCGACTGCGGGAGTACTACCTCGCACTGGGAGCCATGCTGGTCCTGGTGTTCGCCATGTGGAAGATCACCGACTCACGCCTGGGCATCATCTTTCATGCCATCCGCGAGGACGAGGTGGCGGTGCGCGCCTCCGGGATCAACACCACGCGCTACAAGCTCCTGGCTTTCTGCCTCAGCGGGTTGTTCGCGGGTCTGGCCGGGGGAATGTACGCCCATTTCCTGCGTATCGCCGGGCCGGCGTTGCTGGCCATGTTCTTCTCCTTCCAGGCCATCATCTGGACCATCTTCGGCGGGGTGGCCACCATCTACGGGCCGGTCGTCGGAGTCTTCATCTTGTACCCGGTGCTGGAGATCCTGCGAGTGGTGCGGGAGATCCGCATGCTCGGCTTCGCCCTCATGGTGCTGGTGTTGCTCAGGTTCATGCCCGAGGGGATCGTGCCCTGGCTTGAGCATAGACTGGAACCCGAATGCCCGCGCTGCCGCTCGCGCAACGCTTTCACCCGACGCTCCTGCCGGGTGTGCGGCACGGCGATGGGCCGGCCGTCGTCATGCCCCGGCCGGGCGACCCGATCGGCCTGAGGGCGGATTCGGACTCCCCTGGAGCACGTATCTATGGTACTCTGGGAACGGCGACCGGTATCATCTGGCACTCAGGTGGTACGGCCATATTCGGAGAAGGAGGCATGCCGTTTGACCTCAAGCGAGGAGAAAGGCCTGGCCGCCCTGGCCCACGTGCTGGGGCTGTTCACGGGGTTCCTCGGTCCTCTCATCTTGTACCTGGTCAAGACCCAGGAGGGTTTGGCGCGCGACCAGGCACGCGAGGCGCTGAACTTTCAGATCACGGTGCTGATCGCCGCCGCGGTTTCCGGCCTCTTGATGGTGATCCTGATCGGGATACCGCTCATGTTCGCGGTCGCCATCGGGAACCTCGTGCTCTGCATTATCGCGGCGGTCAAGGCTTCCGAGGGCAACATGTACCGCTACCCGGTGGCGATCCGCTTCGTCGCCGGCCCCCGGGCCGGCGCGCAGGCCTGAGTCGAAGCCGCACGCCTTGGGCGCAGAGCCGGCTGCCGTCGGCGGGTGCGGCCGGCTCTGCCTCGGCGGAGCTCACTCTGGGTAGCCGATGCTGGCCTTGAAGCGGGCGAGCAGCTGCACGAAGTGCCGCGCGAGCGATGCGTCGAAGTAGCATCGAGTGGGGTCGCCGTTCCCCACGTATCGCGCGATCTCCGACGCTACCTGCAGCTGGTAGTAAAGCCTTCCCACGGTCGTGCCCCAGGTCAGCTCCACCTTCTCTTGTCGGCGCCGGTGGACCTGACCTCCCCCCTTCTCGGTGTGCTCGGGGTAAAGGGCCGCCTCCACGTAATGCAGGGCGGCGTAGAAGCAGGCGATGATCACCCAGTCGGTGTACGGTGAATGGGGAAGCTCGGCGAGGTGGGCGGCCAGCGCCGCGTTGCGGCGGGCCTGCCGGAGATGAGATGCCCGGTCGGGCATCAGGTGCCTGCCTCCCTGGCGTCTTCGGGCAAAAAGTGCCCGGGCTCGACCAGTGCGCGGGGCAGGTAGTCGAAATTCACCGACAGGCAGGACAGCTGCTGCCGCAGCGCGTAGTGCACCTCGTAGAGGCGTTCGATCAGCTCGGGGTCGTAGCGCTCGTTGTCAAGCAGCACCCAAAGATGAGCGCTATGGGCGTCCAGCCGGACGTACACCTTTCCCACTCCGGGTATCGAGCGCAGCCGCTCGGCGGCATGATGCACCAGATCGCGGGCCTGGCCTGGCAACGTATCCCTCCTGCTTGACAGGGTTCACTTCCGCTGCAGGGGATTCCATCCCGGCGGCGAGGTTCCTCCCCCCACCCGTATCGGCGCAGCCACATGATGGTTTGAGCCGATCGTCACGCGCAGGTCGAGACCGGGGCGGCGAACGAAAGGGATGGCAATTCCCCTCTGATGACGTGGAGGGCAAGTCGAAGACGGGAGGTTACCGGTGACGCGGCAGGAGTTCGGCGGCCTGGTGGGCGAGTGCGAGCCGTACCTGTGGAGGGTATCCCTCGCGCTTTTGCGGTCGGAGGCGGACGCGGGTGACGCTCTGCAGGATGCACTGCTGACCGCCTACGCCAAACGGCACCAGTTCAGGGGCGACAGAGCCTCCTTTCGGTTCTGGGTGCGACGCATCCTGGTGCACAGTGCGGGAGCCATTCTCCGGGCCCGGCAACGCGTGATCCCGGTGGCGGAGGTGGCTCCCCCCGACGCATGGCAGGCGGGGGACAACCTGGTCTGGCACCTGGTCAGCCGCCTTCCACGGCACCTGGCCCAGGTGATCGTGCTCAAGTACCTCTTCGATCTCAAGCAAGCGGAGATCGCCGAGACCCTTGGCATACCGCTGGGAACCGTCAAGTCTCGCCTGAACAAGGGGCTTTCCCTGCTACGGAACAGTATGGGAGACCAGGAGGAGGTCTTGAGCAGATGAAATGCACAGAAGTTCGCCGGGAGCTCCCCGGCTACCTGGACGATGAGGTGGCTTCCGCGCTGCGCCGGGCGCTTGCGGATCACCTCCGCGGCTGCGCGAGCTGCGCCGAGGAGGCCGTGCGCCTGGATGCGGTGACCAGGGAACTCCGGGAGGGGCTGGCGGCCTGGGCGGGAGCGGCCGACGCCGTGCCGGCGGTGCCCTGGCGCCGGAGTCTGAAGGCAAGATCGGATCGACGGTGGGCGTTGAAGTTGGCGGCCGGGCTGGTCGCGGCAACCTTCTTCCTGGCCACCTTTGTCTACTGGCCGGCCACCGTGTTGTCGGCCAGCCGATTGCCGCTGCTGGGCCCGTGGGTGGAGCGGCTGGTGCTGCAAGACGCCGGCCTGCGCTGGGCATACCAGGAGGGCCTTATCTTCCCCGCGTCGGTGGACGTCACGGCGGAAGGCGTGACCTTGCGGATCCTGGGAGTGGCAACCAGCCCCATGGAAACCACCGTCTTCTACCTGCTGGAAGGAGTGGTGCCGGTGGGGTCTTCGCCTCGGGGCAGTATCCTCGCCGGGCTGTACCGGGAGGCGCCCTCCGGTGGCAACTCGACCGAGCCAGCCGACCGGACGGGCTGGATCCCGGCGCTCAGGGCGGAGGAAGCCTTCTCCTGGCTTGAGCGGCCGGCGATCACCCCGCTGGGACTGGTGGGAATGCTTCGGGTCTTTCCCGACCACGGCGACGTGCTAACCCTGATCCTCGAGTCGCCGCGGCTGAAGGCACCTCTCCGTTGCGAGATCCCGGTGGACCGCGAAGCGATGTCCGCGGTAGTGGAGGAGTGGCCGCTTCAGGCAACGGCCACCGGGCAAGGGATAACCGTCACCGGGCTACGGGCCTTGCGGACGCCCGCCGAGCTCATCGTGGAGTTCGCGGTGACGGGTGCTAACTGCCTGACTGGCGAGGTCCCACAAACCATGTCCATCTACCTGGAGACTCCCGCCGGCCCGGTGTTGCCGGGCAAGCAGCACGGTACGGCGGATGAGGCAGGACTGCGCTTGCGGGCGGCTTTCGTCTGCCCGGCCGAAAGTCCCCTGACGCTGGTCATCCCCGTCCTCACCCGGCGGGAAACGATCGAGGTGAGCTTCCCGCTGGGCGCGGAAGGACCGATTGCGGTCCGGGGCATCCCGGTCCGCCTGCAGCGGTGGGAAGTGCGGGAAGGCCGGGCCGGCGTCCTGTTCGCCTGGGACGACCGGTCCCGGCTGTGGCTGCTCGAGGACTGGAGCCTGGTCACGGCCGAAGGCCGGACGGTACCCCTGGAGTCGACGGCCGTCGTCACCTGGCAGGGGCCCGACTACGAGCAGGGGCTGGAGTTCGACCTGCCGCCGGCGCAGGTGCCGGCCGGCCTGCTGGCCCGGACGGCCGTGGTGCCGGTGTGGGGCTACTGGCGGATCGCCATCCGGTAGGCGGCGGGCGCTCCGCGGTCAGGACATCGCGAAGCCCAACGAGCCGGCTACAGACCCAGGTACGACTTGCGCACCCGCTCGTCGCGAAGCAGTTCCTCGCTTGGGCCCTCGGCGACCACGCGGCCGTGGGAGAGGATGTAGCTCCGCTGGGCCAGCGCGAAGGCGAGGGCCACGTCCTGCTCCACCAGCAGCACGGTGATCCCCAGGTCGCGCCGGATCTCGCGTATGCGGTCGAAAAGGCTTTGTTTGACCCTGGGGGCAAGGCCGGTGGAGGGCTCGTCGATGCACAGGAGCACCGGCTTGAGCATGAGGGCGCGGCCGATGGCCAGCATCTGCTGCTCTCCCCCTGAGAGGGTGCCTGCCAGCTGACCGGATCTTTCCCGCAGCACGGGGAAGAGGTGGTAGACTCCTTCCAGGCGACGCTTCTCCTCCTGGCGGTCCCGGCAGAGGTAGGCCCCGGCCCTGAGGTTCTCGGTGACCGTCATCTCGGGGAAGGGCCGGCGACGCTCCGGGCAGTGCACCAGTCCGCGGCGCACGATGAGGTGGGGGGGGAGATGGTCGATCCGCTCGCCGGCGAAACTCACCGTGCCCTGCAGCAAGATATCGCCATAGCGGGTTCCCCGAAGGGCGGCACGCTCCCAGCGCACAAGGCCGGTGATCGCCCGCAGCAGGGTGGTCTTGCCCGCCCCGTTGGGACCCACCAGGCTCACCAGTTCCCCCTTCTCCACCTCGAGGTCGACCTCGCTCAGGATCGTCGCCGTGTCGTAGGAGACGGTGAGCCGATTCACTTCCAGGAGCACTCTAGACCGCCTCCTTGCCGATGTAGGCCTCGATCACCCGGGGGTCGACGACCACCGCCTCGGGTGGGCCGTCGGCGATGATCTGCCCGAAATGCATCACGATGACGCGGTCGACGATCTTCATGAGCTCGGAAAGCTTGTGCTCGATGATGATCATGGCCGCACCCTCGCTGTGAAGACGGCCAAAACGCCCTCCCCGGTGCAGGCGGCGGATGGACTTGGCCAGGAGCTCGGTTTCCGCGGGGTTCAGTCCCCCGAAGGGCTCGTCCAGGATCAAAAGCTCGGGCTCGGTGGCGATGGCCCGGGCCAGTTCCAGGCGCTTGAGGTCACCGTGCGACAGACGCGAGGCCGGCTCCCGCGCCAGGTCGGAGATGCCCACGAACTCCAGGGCGTCCATGGCGCGCGCCTCCACGGTCTTGATCCACTCGCCGCGCCGGGACGCCCGCGGTCCCAGGCAGGGAACCATCACGTTGGCGATGATCGGCAGCCGGCGAAACGGTCGGGTGTTTTGGAAGGTCCCCGCGACGCCGCGCCTTACGATGTCCCAGGTCTTCAGACGGGTGATGTCCTCTCCCCGGAAGCGCACGCATCCGGCGTCGGGCCGCAGGATACCGAGAACGAGGCGGACCAGCGTGGTCTTGCCCGCTCCATTGGGTCCGATGAGGCCCACCATTTCGTGCCTTCCCACCTGGAAGCTGACCTGGTTGACGGCGGTCAGTCCCCCGAACCGCCGGGTCAGGTTCTCCACCTCGAAAAAGCCGGTCACGGCTCTGCCATCTCCTCCCGCAGCTCCCGCCGCGATACCTTGCCCACGTCGGTCTTCGGCAGCTCGCCGCGAAACTCGATCAACTGGGGCACCTTGTAGTGGGCCAGCCGTTCACGGCAGTAGCCCAGGATCTCCTCGGGGGTGACCTTGCCCCTGGCCTCCGGCTGCAGCACGATGTTGGCCTTGATTACCTGGCCCACGCGAGGGTCGGGTATGCCGATGACGCCGGCCGCTTTGACCTGCGGGTGCTGGTAGAGCACCTCCTCGATCTCGCGGGGGAAGACCGAGTAGCCCTTGTACTTGATCAGGTCCTTCTTACGGTCGTAGAAGTGGAAGTAGCCCTCCTCGTCCATACTCACAAGGTCGCCGGTCCTGAGCCAGAGCATGCCTTCGAGTTCCACCAGCGACTGCCGCGTCTCCTCCGGCCGCTTCCAGTAACCCTGCATGATGTTGGGCCCGCTGATGACCAGCTCACCGGTTTCGCCCACCGGCAAAAAGTCGTCCCCCTCCGGATCGACCACCGCGGCGGTCACGTTGGGGATGGGAACGCCAAAAGAGCCCACCTTGGGCCGGTGGGGCGGATTGACGTGGCTGACCCCGGAGGTTTCGGTCATGCCGTAGCCCTCGAGGATGCGCGAGCCGGTGCGCCGCTCCCAGTCCCTGACTGTGGTCGCGTGCAACGTGTCCGCCCCGCAGGTGATGGCCTTGAGCCGCTTCCAGTTGACCCTGCCGGTCTTGTCGTATTCCTTGAGGAACTCATATAGCGTCGGCACTCCGTAAAAGGCGGTGGCGCGGTACCTTTCCAGGGCGTACAGCACCTGGTCCATGTCCGGGGTGGTGAAGAGCACCATGGTGTGCCCCTGGAACAGGGTTCCCAGCATCACCACCACCTGGCCGTAGATGTGGTAAAAGGGCAGGAAGGCCAGGCTGACCTCCTTACCTTCCTCAAGGAAGGAATAGTGGCTGGAGACCTCCACCTGGCAGGCCAGAAGGTTATGGTGGGTCAGCATGACCCCCTTGGGGTGGGCGGTGGTCCCGCCGGTGTACGGCAGCGAGGCCAGGTCCCGCCGCGGGTCCGCTCGCACCTCGGGAGGCCGCGGCGGGTATCGGCGCACGAGGTCGGAGAAGCGGATCAGCGAGCGTTCCCTTACCGTCGCGGCGGAAGGGGCGGCCAACCCCTGGAAGGCCTTGCGCATCACGCTCTTGCCCAGCATCCTGACCATGGGAGGCAGGTACTCGTCGATGCCGGTGATGATCACCCGGTCGAGCTCGACTTCAGACTTCGCCACGTTCTCGTAGAGGATGTCCTGGCAGATCACCGTTCGCGCCTCGCTGTCCACCAGCTGGTGACGTACTTCGCCACTGGTATAGACCGGGCTGATGGGTGTCAGGGTGGCGCCGGCCTTCAAGGCCGCGAAGTAGGCGATCACGAACTGCGGGCTGTTGACCAGGTAGAGGGCTATGCGGTCTCCCGGTTTCACCCCCAGGTCGGCCAAGGCCGTCGCCAGCCGGTCGACCTCCAGCCGCAGGTCACGGTACCTGATCGCATTGCCGTAGAAGATGATGGCGTTCTTCGATGCCCACCGTTCGGTAGCCTCATCGAAGACCTGCACGAGTGTCTTCGGGGGAATCTCAACGCCCGAAGGAACGTCCGCACCGTAAAACGCCAGCCACGGCCTGGCCGCGTACGCGGCCCACGCCCGCCCCATGCCGACCACCTCTTCTTCAGTGTTTTCTATGTTTTCAGCCTAAACCCTGCCAAGACCGAAGGGGGCGGCATGAAGATGCAGAGGGGCGTGGGGGCAGCCTCAGTCCGACGGCCTGAGGCCTCGGGCCCCGAACAGCGTCAGTCCGGCACCCAGGAGCACCATGAAGCCGCCCACGAGGTAGGGGTAGATCCACTCCGGATGCCAGATGAGGGCGGGTCCTGCGACGCACAGCGTCAGGCCCAAAACGAGGAGGAAGTACGAGTGCGCGGCCGCCGGCACCCGCACCTCCAGCGGCTCATGCCGCAGCCGCACCAGGGCCATCGCCAGGAAGCCCACGCCCATGCCGATGGCGCCGCCCACGTCGGGGCGGTCGAAGGCCAAGCCCAGCCCGGCGCCGATGAACATGCTGGCCACGAATAAAAGACCACGAGAGCTCGAGTACACGGCGGCACCTCCTGTCGGTATGCGGAGCCTTGGCCAGACCGAGGCCGGGCTCCTTCGGGGATGCCCGCGGGCCCCGGCGCCAGGGCCGGTGCCCGCGGGCACGGCCTCAGATACCTGCCAGTGAGAACAGCCAGCGCACGACGATGCCGCTGACCAGACCGGTGAACGGATCGGTGGCCGCGGTTACCACCGTCACCACGCCGCCGAGCACGGGGTCGGCTCCGACGGCCAGCCGGATGTTGGCGGGGAAGGCCACCAGCGCTCCCAGCACGAAAAGAAAGCCGGCGATGGACTCGGAGGGCACGTACCTGGCCAGCACGGGCAGCAGGCGCACGGCGAGGATGACCGCCATGATCCCCATCATCAACATCCCCGCAAGCCAGGGGTTAGGTGCGGCACCGGTGCCGGAGATGATCGCCTCCACCGGCCCGCCGCCGAAAAAGCCGCTGACGGCGTCACCGATGCCGGAGTACAGGGTGACGTGGTCCACGTTCACCGGGGTGTTGGCGATACTGCCGGTGATCCCGGCGTAGGCGATGTTGCCCCCGATCTGCAGGCACACCATGGCCAGGACTCCCCTGATCACCCGGGGGGAGTTGAGCACCAGCCTGATGGGGCGGATGCGCTCGATGTTCGCATCGGTCGCCGGACGGTCACCGGCCCTGCGGGTAACGAGGTATACCGCCGTGGCGACCAGCACGCTTGCCACGATGGTGTAGACCAGGTTCTTCCCCATGAAGGTATAGACCAGGATGGCGATGAGGACGGAGACCGCTCCCACCAGGGGATGCTTGCGCAGCATGTTGAGGGCCACGGTGGCCAGGATGATGCCGACCCCCGCCATCATGCCGTTCTCGATGGCGGGGCCCACGAAGCGGATGACCGGCTCCAAAAGCCCCATCCCGCCCACCAGGGCCATGATCACACCGGTGAAGAAGACGATGGTGCACCGCTCCAGCCGGTCCTTTCCCATCGTTCCGGCGAGCACGATGGATTCGGCCTGGAAGGAGATGGGCGCTACCGACCGGAAGACGAAGGCACCCGCCACGCCCGCGGCGAAGGCCAGCGCGGTGGGCAGGGCGGCAAAGCCAAAGGACAGGGCAAGCAGCCCCTGGGGCAGACCGTTGATCACCACCGCGATGGCTGCCAGGAAGTCCTGCATTCATTCCACCCCCTGGGTTGTGAATACCGGTAGATACTCGAGGTAGATAAGATCACCCTGGTAGAAGTCACCTTCTTTGAGCACGGCGGCCCTGCAGACGATCTCGGCCCCCGCCCGTGTCAAAAGCTCCTCGACTCCCTTGAGGCTCCCCCCGGTGGATACCACGTCGTCGACGATGGCCACCCGGCGGCCCCGCAGTCGCCCGACGTCCACTCCGTCCAGCACGAGCTCCTGCACACCGCGGGTGGTGATCGACTCCACCCGGCAGACCAGGGGGTCTTGCATGTAAGCCTTGACGCTCTTGCGGCAGACCACGTAACGCTTGAGCCCCATGAAGGTGGACATGGCCTGCAGGAGCGGTACCACCTTCGCCTCCGGCCCGACCAGGCACTCAACCTCGTACCCGCTCAGCCTGGCGGCGAGATTGGCCGCGCACACGTTCACGAGTTCGGCATCGCCGAGCATGACGAATGAGGCGATCCAGAGGTTGTCGCCCACCCGCACCACCGGGAGCTCTCTTCGCAGACCGCAGATCTCCAGCGTGTGAGTCTTCTGTCCCGTGTACTTCACGCCGTCACCTCACCTGGGCCGCACCGGAGCACTTTCGCCATCGACCCTCCTTTCGCCGTCAGGCCGGTGCGGACCGGCCTGTCAGCCGGTAGACTTCATCGGCTGCCCAGGCTTTCCTGCTGCTTGGGGAGGCATGGGGCCGAAGGAATGGGGCACACGGTAAGCTTTGACATGCGGCTGTTCTCGCGGTGGTAGGGGTCTGAAGAAATCCTCAAGTTTCCCCGCTGGCTGCCTCAAGCAGTCCTTCGTCTTCGTCGTCACCGCGAGCGTCCGGTTCGACCTGAGCGAGCTCGCGCAGGATGGGTTTGCCCATGGCCGCCTCGATTCGGCTGAGCATGGCCTCAGCTCGTGCCGCGAAGAAGGAGGGGAAATCGTCAGCCCTGAGATGCGAGGGGTCGATCAGGTGGCTCCTGAGGATCTCGTCCATGCGCTCTCGCGGGATACCGCTGTTCTTCTGCAGCCTTTCAAGATAGGCGCTGGGCGCGCTGCCACCGATGAGGCGATTCGTCCTTGCCGTCAACGGGATCCGATTCACGATACTGTCGGCCATCTTGAGGTCTATCCCGGCCTGCGAGCAGAACGCTTGTGGGAAGACGTGGTGGATGTCCACGCGTTCGTCGAAGTACATCTCAACGTCGATCGGCTGCCCGGTGCGGAAATCCAGGCCGCCGTCACGGATGAGAAGCGCAAAGAGCCCCTTGTATGCGGCGCTGTTTCGGGTGCGGAGAGTGTATAGCCTGGCCGGCGCGAAGTTGGCCTCGTTCACGGTTGCGGGCTCGGGTCCTCCGTCAACCCAAGCCAGGATCTCGGTCAGGTCCTTTGCGAAGCGGGTCTCGAGCGAGCCGCCGTAAAGCTCGCCGAACACTCCACACCAATACCAGCGAACAAGCTTTCTCCGTACCGCATCGTTTTCAGCCCGCTCGCCGAGGAACCCCAGTACGGCCGCCAACGGCGTCAGCTGAGTCCGGTAAGGCAGATCCCGGGCCGAGAAGATCTTCTGGCCATACAGGAGCTTCCCAGCGCCGATGAACCCGGCCGTCACCCGATCGGCCAAGGCTTTGTATTCCTCCAGCCTGAGGCTCAGAACTTCCTTGCGCTTGCAGCTCACACCGGAGGCGCTTCCCGGAGTTGCCCCCTTCTCAAGTGCCTGGCCCAAGGTGGCCAAAAGCGTGACGGCCTGCAGGAAATCTGTGTTCTCGACCGTCCTCAAGACCGCGTGCTTCTTAAGTGCCTCGCTCTGACGTCGCCAGTCTTCCCTGAGGTTGAAGCCGTCGGCGGCATAGGTGGCGGTGAGCAGCTCAAAAACCGTCAGTGAAACACCGCCCGTGTTCACTCTCTCGAATACCTGGCAGACCGCAGCCTTCGGTGTCTCCTTGCGGAGCACAATGACGGGGATCTGATAGTGCTGGAAGGGCTGGACAACCGTCTTGAGGAGCAGGTTCCACCTTGCCAGACGTTCGGGCACTCGCTCAGGGTCACCCTTCAGGTACTCCATCAGCCAGGCAGTGAGCGCGGTGCTATCGTATACCAGCGGGAGCGGGAAGAACTCCTCCTGGCACTCCTTCTCGGTGGTCGAGCAGTCGAGCAGCACCTCGCCCCTGAAGCTTCGGAGCTTGCGGTCTTCCGGGAATCCCACGATGGCTTCCTCAGGGTCGCCGTTGGGACTCAGGGCTTTTGCCATATCGACGTAGTACCATCGCTTTATGGGTTTGCCGCGCGAGTCCTTCGTCTCAGCCGGGCCGCCCGAGTACAGAGCCTGGAAAAGAGCGGTAAGCCGCTGCTGGCCATCCATGATGAGCCTTTCGGGAACCGGGGGTGATGGAACGCGCACCCCCTCGATGAGGCGAGGTTTGAAGCGTACGTCTTCGCCACCGACCTGTAGCATCATGATCGCTCCGATCGGGTATGACTGTGATACGCTGCATAGCAGGCCGCGTATACGGTCGTCGTCCCACACCCATCCTCGCTGGAAATCGGGAAGCTGCGTCTCACCACAGGCAACACTGCTCAGAAGGGTAAGGAGTGACTCCTTGGTGCTGTCGAACGTGGTCACGAGACTCATGGTTGACCCCCAACTCCGTCGGGTGCTACAGCAATCGCCGGCGATTATTGGCTGGCGAGGTGTTCTTATCCTTCAAAGGCAGCCGTTCACAGCCAAGGCTGAATCGAACGCAGAGGCATATAGCAGATGTTACAAAGAAAGTGTTGATTATCATTGGATTCGGCCGTTATAATGGAAACAGCCATGAACATCCTCCGCCACCAGCAGATTCCAGTGGACTTCCCCGCACGCATCAAGCGCCTTCGGGGGCGCCTGGGACTCACCCAGATGCGGCTCGCTGAGCTGATAGGTGTGTCTTATGCGTCGGTGAACCGCTGGGAGAACGGGCACGCGCGGCCTTCTCTCCTGGCCTGGCAGAAGATAGTCGCCGCCGAGATGACGGGTCTCGAGGGACTCCTGAGCACGGTCGTGCGGGAAGATGTCGCTGCCTACGAGATACTTCCGGACAAGCCGCCGCACCTTGACTTCGCCGGTGACCCCGAAGCCGTCAGGGTGGTGGCCGAGGGAGAACGACTGGCCTACGGGCACCTGTTTAACCGGGCTTTCGCCACGGAGTTGGCCCTGATCGATCCCCTCCCGCACCAGCGCATAGCCGTCTACGATTGCATGCTGCCGCAACCCCGACTGCGATTTCTGCTCGCCGACGACGCGGGGGCGGGCAAGACCATTATGAGCGGCCTTTATATCCGAGAGATGTTGACCCGGCGCCTGCTCTCGCGGGTCCTGATTGTGCCCCCGGCAGGGCTGGTAGGCAACTGGGAGCGCGAGATGCGGGTGCTGTTCCGACTGACCTTCCGCGTAATCGACGGGGCCGACTGCCAGGTCGGGAACCCATTCCTGGAGGCGGACAGCGATCTGGCCATCGTCAGCCTCGACACGCTTGCCGGGGAACGTGCGTTCGGCAGGCTGCAGGAACCGGGGGTCTGGCCATACGACCTGGTCGTGTTTGACGAGGCCCACAAGCTCGCCGCTGACCGCGAGCCGGCCTTGCGTCTGCGCAAGACCGACCGGTACCGACTGGCGGAGGCGCTTGCGGGGATACCGACCGAGGAACCGCGCTGGAAGCTTTCCTGGCACTGCCACCACCTCCTTCTTCTCACGGCCACGCCCCACATGGGCAAGGACTTCCCTTACTACTGCCTGTGGCGCCTGCTAGAGCCCCAGGCCTTGTCCACCGTGGAGGCATTCCGGGCACTCCCGGAGCAGCACCGGCGGCGTCACTTCATCCGTCGAACCAAGGAGGAGATGGTGTACTTCAACGGCACCCCTATCTATCCCCAGCGCATATCGGACACCCTGAGTTATGAACTCACCCCGGTCGAGCGCGAGCTGTACCGCCGGACCACCGACTACATACGGGTTTACTACAGCCGGGCGCGCATGCGGAACCGGCCGGCGGCACGCCTGGCCATGAGCGTATTCCAGCGGCGGCTCGCCAGCTCCACCTACGCCCTCCTGCGCTCTTTCCAGCGCCGTCGCGAGAAGCTCGCCGGGCAGTTGGAGGACCTCCGGGCAGGGCGCATCAGCCTCGAAGCCCTGAGGATGAGCCAGCACCGGCTGGACTCCTCGGTGCGGCAAGTGCTCGATCAGATGACGGCCGACGAAGAGCGGGCATGGGAAGGCCGGGAGGAGAACGAGTATGCAGAGGAGGTGGTGCTTGCAGCCTCAGTCGCTGTTAACCTCGCCGAACTTGAGACGGAACTCGGCGAAGTGCAGGAACTCCTCGCCCTGGCTCAGCTGGCCTACGAGGCGGGAGGGGAGGCCAAGTTCGAGAAACTCCGCGAGGTCTTCGACCGCTTCCCTGACCAGAAGCTGATCATCTTCACCGAACATCGGGACACCCTCGAGTTTCTGGTTCGCCGCCTCGAAGGCCTCGGGTTCACCGACAAGGTGGCGATCATTCACGGCGGCATGGACTACCGGGAGCGGGAGGCCCAGGTGGCGCTGTTCCGCCGCCAGGCGTCCGAGGGGGGAGCCAATTACCTGGTGGCGACCGACGCCGCCGGCGAGGGTATCAACCTTCAGTTCTGCTGGCTCATGGTCAACTACGACATCCCCTGGAATCCGGCCCGGCTGGAGCAGCGACTGGGTCGCATTCACCGCTACGGGCAGACACACGATCCCGTGGTCATCGTCAACCTGGTGGCATCCGGCACCCGAGAAGGTCGGGTACTCAAGACCCTGCTCGAAAAGCTGGAGCTCATACGCAAGGAACTGGGCTCGGACAAGGTCTTCGACGTGGTAGGAAGACTTCTGGAGGGCGTTTCCCTCCGCGAGTACATGGAGGACCTGCTGGCGGGCGACGAGGAGAGAGTCCGCGACCGATTGGTGGGCCGCCTTACTGCGGAACGGGTGCGGGCCATCAGCAGGTGCGAGCAGCAGCTATATGGCAGGGGCGGCGAGGTCGGATCGCAGCTCGGCCGGCTGAACGCCGAGTTGGCCCGCGAGGCATACTCGCGCCTTCTTCCCGGCTACGTTCGTCGCTTCCTCGAGCGGGCGGGCCCTCTGGTAGGTATCGGCTTTCAGGGTGACCTCGATCATACCTTCAGCCTCCGGGCCCTGAAGCCCGGCGCCCTCGATTTTCTTGCGCCCGTACTGGAGGACTACCCTGCAGAGGCCCGGGCAACGCTGACGGTCTACAGGCCCCAAGATACGGACCGGGCTATCTTCCTCCACCCGGGAGAACCGGTATTTGACCGACTGCGAGCCCAGATCTGCTCGCGCTTCGCGCATGACGCCCTCCGCGGCGCCGTTTTCGTCGATCCGACTGCCGAGCGTCCATACCTCTTTCATCTGGCCCGGGTGGCCATCATCCGGCGGGCCGACAACGCCTTCCCCTCGCTCGCCCGTGAGGAGGTACTGGAGTACCTGCTGGTAGGTCTCAGGGATGAGCAAGGAGACAGCCCCGAGCCCTGCCCCGTCGAGCATCTCCTCCTCCTGCGGGGGGGCCGCGACATTCCGGCCTTTGCCTTTCCCTTGGCCCAGATGGCGGCGCAATCGCGCGAAGCGGCCAGGTCGTGTGTCCTGGAAGGGGTGGCCGGTCGCCGTGCGGCGGCCATTCGCGGCCAGCGGGAGGAAAGCCTGGCCGCCCGGAGGGAGCTGCTGTCACGGGGTTTCGCCTTTCAGGAGGCGGAACTGGCTGAGGCCAGGTCGCGGCTTGGAGCCGGTGCTACCGCCGAGCTTGCCCGCATCAAGGAGCGCCAGCGCCAATTGCTGGCCGAACGGCGGGCGGCGCTCGCGGCGCTCGACCGGGAACCCGAGCTGATCACGACCGGCGAGGTGGTCTTCCTTGCCCATACCCTTGTGGTACCATCGACCGACCCCGAGGACCGCCGCCGTCACGATGCCGAGGTCGAGACGGTGGCCATGCGGGTGGCCCGCGCCTACGAGGAGTCGCTGGGGGCTACGGTGGAGGACGTGTCCACGCCCACCCTGGCCCGAGCCTGCGGTCTGCCGGAACACCCCGGGTTTGACCTGCGCTCTACGCGTGCGAACGGTGAAAGGCTTGCCATCGAGGTGAAGGGCCGGGCCGGCGTGGGCGACCTCGAGCTGACCGACAACGAATGGGCCAGGGCATGCAACCTCCGCCGGGACTACTGGCTATACGTGGTCTACAATTGCGCCGGCCCCGAGCCCAGGTTGTACCGAATCCAGGACCCCTTCGACCGGCTGCTGGTCAGGGCCAGGGGCGTGACCATTCAGGAAGAGGAGATCTTCCGCGCGGCGGAAGGAGCTGACGTAAGGTGACCGACGGTCCCCGCCTGATCGAGGTGGCTTTTCCCCTGAAACAGGCGTCGCTGGACTCCGTCCATGAGAAGAACGTTCGGCACGGCCACATCTCCACGCTGCACATCTGGCCGGCTCGCCGGCCCCTGGCGGCCTGCCGGGCCGCGCTGATCGCCACGCTGCTTCCCGATCCGGGCGACTCCGAGGAACGCAGGCGCATGCTGGAGCGGCTGGGGGGGCGGGTAATCCGGCGCGCCAGGCGGCGCAGACTGCCCGGCGGCAAGGTCGAGGAGCATTTCGTCGAGGAGACCGAAGGCGGCATCCTTCACTGGGGTCGCGAGTCCGGCCCGGCTCTGGGTTGGTTCCGGGAGAGGATTCGCGAGGTTTACGGGCGTGCCCCGCGAATCCTGGACCCCTTCGCCGGTGGGGGCTCCATCCCCCTGGAAGCCATGCGCCTCGGATGCGAGGCCACGGCCGTGGACATCAACCCCGTTGCCTGGTTCATCCTCAAGTGCACACTGGAATACCCACAGAAGCTGGCGGGCCAGACCCGTCCCCTCCCGCCCTTCGTCCTGGAGTGGCCCGAGTTCGTGGCAAGCTTCGTGCAAGCTGGCGGCGACAGGCGCCGGGCAAGAGACGTTCTCGCCGGGCAGATCCGGCAGTTCGATATTCCCGAAGCGGATCTGTCATGGCATGTCCGTGCCTGGGGTCGGTGGGTGCTCGAGCGGGCCAGGCAAGACCTCGAGCGTTTCTACCCCACGGTGGATGGCAAACCCACGGTGGCCTATCTGTGGGCACGCACGGTGAAATGCAAGAACTGCCGTGCCCTGCTACCTCTGCTGAAGACCAGGTGGCTCTGCAGGAAGCCCAACAAACGCGTCGTGCTTACCATAGAGCCCGGTCCCGACCGGTCCGGGGTCGTCTTCGGGATCAAGGCCGGCGTGCCGGTAGTGGGGGGCAACGCGGCCCAGCGGCGGGCCCACGACCGCAGGATCGGGGCGGGGACGATGTCGCGTGCCGGCGCGACGTGCCCGTGTTGCGGAACGGTCATGACCATGCTCGACATCCGGATGGAGGGCCAGGCAGGCCGCCTCGGTGCGGTCATGACGGCGGTGGTGGTAGAGGGGCAGGGGGGCAAGGAATACCGCCTGCCCACCCAAGAGGAGATCGGGGCAGCCGGCGAGGCAGCGGCAGAGGTCGAGCGGGTGTTTGGGGAGATACCGTTTGGGCTGCCGGAGGAGCCCCTACCGAGCAAGGAGGCTTTGGGCATCAGGGTGCCGCTCTACGGCTTCGACAAGTGGCACAAGCTCTTCACACCCCGGCAGCTGGTGGCCCTGGGAACATTCGTGAAGCATGCGCGGGCGGCGGCATCGGAGCTGAATGCGCTCGGGTATACCGCTGAGTGGGCAGGGGCCATCCTGAGCTACCTGGCGATCCAGAACGACAAGGTAGCGGACTACAACTCCTCGATCTGTGTCTGGCATACTTCCAGAGAGTTAATCGGCCACACCTTCACACGATTTGCCTTGCCCATTACCTGGGACTTCGTGGAGCTTGCGGTGGTGAACGACGTGGGCGGCGGCTACGCCGCCCAGCTCGACTGGCTGTCGCGCTACCTTGAACACGCTCTGCTGGTGGGCTTGGGCGCTCAGGAACCCAAAGTGTATAACGACTCGGCCCTACGCCTCGGGCCGGGGATGTTCGATGCCGTGGTGACGGACCCGCCCTACTACGACGCCATACCCTACTCCGACCTGATGGATTTCTTCCACGTCTGGATCAAGCGGACGCTGTACGGCCTGGCTACCGAGGTGGAAGGCGCTTTCCGCCACGAGCTCTCGCCCAAATGGAGCCACGCCGACAACGACGGTGAGCTGGTAGACGACGCAAGCCGGCATGAAGGCGACAGCGGCCGCTCAAGGGCTGTCTATGAGGACGGCATGGCCCGCGCCTTCCAGACCTGCCATGACGTTCTGCGGCCTGACGGCAGGCTGGTCGTCGTATTTGCCAACAAGCAGCCTGATGCGTGGGAGGCCCTGGTGTCAGCCCTGATCCGGGCAGGTTTTGTGGTTGTTGCCAGCTGGCCGATCCAGACCGAAATGAGCACGCGAATGCGGGCCAAGGCTTCCGCCGCGCTTGCATCTTCTGTCTGGCTGGTGTGCAGGAAGCGTGAGGGCGCGGCCGGACCGGGATGGGACAACCGGGTTCTGGAGGAGATGGGACACAAGGTCCAGCAGCGCTTATACGTGTTCTGGGATGCCGGCATCCGCGGTCCCGACTTCGTCTGGGCCGCAACCGGTCCAGCCCTGGAAGTCTACAGCAAGTACCCGGTGGTCAAGAAGGCCAACGCGCCGGGCCAGCTCATGACCGTCTCCGAGTTTCTGCGGCACGTCCGGCGCCTCGTCGTGGACTTCGTAGTGGGTCGTGTTCTCTCCCACAACGGCGTCAGCCCCGGGGTCACCGGCCTTGACGACGTGACCACCTATTACCTCCTCCATCGCCATGATTTCGGCATGGACGACACCCCGGTCGGGGCCTGCATTCTCTACGCCATCTCCTGTGGCCTGTCGGACCGGGACCTCATCGACCGCTTCGACTTGCTGGTACGGGCGGGCGGCCAACGCGACGGGGTGGAGCCCGACGAGGAGGAGGACACCGGGGAAGACGGGGATGAGCGGGAGGAGGGGACCGGCAGCAAGGTCAGGCTCAAACCCTGGAGAAACCGCAGGCAGCGGAACATGGGTTATGATGGCGAGGGTCGCCCGGCGCCCCTGATCGATCAGGTCCACCGGCTCATGCATCTTTGGACGGCTGGGGACGTCGCCCGGGTCGACGAGTACATCGATGCAAGAGGTCTGCGGCGCAGCTTCATCTTCCACCAGCTGCTTCAGGCGCTTATCGAACTCGCCCCGGGCGGAAGTCACGAGCGGGCCCTGCTGGAAAGCCTGAGCAACCACCTGGCAGTCAGGGGCCTCCAGGACGGGCAGAGAAGCTTTCCCTATGCGCATGACGGCGCCGACCCTAAAGGTCAGGTTCCCAGGAGGGATGGAGCGGGATGAAGACTCCCTGGACCCCATGGCACGAGGTCGTGCAGCTGCGGGATGACGTCAGGTCGGGAGAACTGCCCCTGGCCGCGTTTGCGGCCGATCTTTACGACGTGGCCATGGGTACGGCGCGTCCGATCTACCAGGATCCGGGCCAGTTCTTCGCCTTGACCTACCCCACGTTCAACTTGAGAGAGCTGGCGCGGGAGGTGGTGGCGAGACTCGCCGGCCGCAGCGACAAGGCGATTCGGCAGCTCGAGCTCACCTATGGTGGGGGCAAGACACATGCCCTGATCACCCTTTTCCATCTGGTGCGGGACCCCGCGGCCCTGCCCAGCCTCCCCGCCGTGGACGAATTCCGCCAGCACATAGGTCTGCCGCTTCCCCAGGCCCGCATTGCCGTACTCCCCTTTGACAAACTTGACGTGGAAAAGGGAATGGAGATCCGGGGCCCGGTCGGTGAGACCCGCTGGCTCAGGAACCCGTGGAGCGTGCTTGCCTTTCAGCTGGCCGGCAGCGAGGGGCTGCGACTGCTACACCCCGAAGACAAGGACGCCGAGCGGGATAGCCCGCCGGCGGAGAGCCTGCTGGTCAAGCTGCTCGAAATGCCCGCGAAGCAAGGTTTGGCGACGCTCATTCTCATCGACGAGGTCCTGATGTACGTGCGGCAGAAGGTCGGTGTGGACCCGGCGTGGCGGGCCCGCCTGATCGACTTCTTCCAGTACCTCACTCAGGCGGTAACCAAGGTTGACGGTTGCGCCCTGGTGGCCTCGCTCCTGGCCACCGACCCCAGGAAGAGCGATAACCTGGGGAAGGAGCTGACCCAGGAGCTGTATGCCATCTTCCGGCGGGAGCGCGAAGAGGGTGTCCAGCCGGTACTGAAAGAGGACGTGGCCGAGGTGCTCCGAAGGCGGTTTTTCACCGCCGAGTCCATCCGCGACCGCCAGGCCTTTGCCCCTCATGTGGTGGCGGCCCTCAAGGGGATCGCCGATCTGGACGAGCAGACACGCAAGGACGGCAAGCTGGCCGAGGACAGATACCTGCAGAGCTACCCGTTTCACCCCGATCTGACCGACGTTTTCTACTCGAAGTGGACGAACCTGGAGGGGTTCCAGAGGACACGGGGCATCCTCCGAACCTTTGCGCTGGCTCTCCGAGGAGCTGAGCGATGGGACCGGAGCCCGCTGGTCGGGCCGAACGTCTTCCTGGCCGAGCCCGGCAAGGAAGGCATATCCGAGGCAGCCAGGGAGCTCACCACGGTGGCGGGCACTGAGGAATACCAGGGCAAGAGGCAGGAGTGGACGGCGATTCTCGAAAGCGAGCTGGCCAAGGCCAGGGAGATCCAGCGCGAGGTCCCGGGAATGGCGTTCCGGGAGGTGGAGCAGGCGGTGGTGGCAACCTTCCTGCACTCCCAGCCCATAGGGCAAAGGGCACTTACGCGCGATCTGCTTGTCTTGCTGGGGCCTACCCGACCCGATCCGATCAACCTGGAGAAGGCGTTGAAACGCTGGGCGGACACCTCGTGGTTCCTCGATGAGTCGGTCATGTATGACGCCGGGGATCAGGCTGGGTTGCCCCGGGGCTGGCGGCTCGGCTCCAAGCCGAACCTGAAACAGATGCACCACGAGGCATCCTTGCGAGTCTCCCCGGACCTGGTGCAAGCCATGCTGCTTGACGAGATCGGCAGGCTAAAGAGCCTTACGGCCGGAGCCACAGCCGCCGGTGTCCGGGTACACACCTTGCCGACCAGACCTGCCAACATTGACGACGACGACGAGTTTCATTATGCGGTGCTGGGTCCGCAGGCGGCTTCCGATCCCGGGAAGCCCAGTGCGGAAGCTTGCCGTTTCTTGAAGGAGACGGGTCCTGAGCGTCCCCGCAGCCGCAACCCCAACGCGGTTGTCCTGGCGGTGCCTTCGAGGGATGGACTGGAGGTGGCCAGGATGGCGATCCGTGATTATCTGGCGTGGAAGGACGTCGGTGACCTTGTAGCCAAGCAGGAGGCTGATGCCACCAGCCGGGCGCTCCTGGCCTCCTATCTCGACGCAGCCCGGAAGAGAATCCCCGACGCCATCCGTCAGGCTTACTGCCTCGCCGTAACCCTGTCAGACAAGGGCATGCCCCAGGCCTTCAAGCTGTCCGTGGGGGACGAGCCGCTCTTCAGCGTGATCAAGGCCGATGGCCGGCTGCGTATCCAGGAGACGCCGGTCAGTCCCGACGCGCTCTTGCCGGGTGGGCCCTACGACCTGTGGGAGGAAGGGGAGACCGCGCGATGGGTAAAGGATCTGGTGGGCGCGTTTGCCCAGAGCCCCCGGCTGCCCAAGATGCTAAACCGTGACGCCATCCTGGGGACCCTCATCGCCGGGTGTCTCGGCGGCCTGTTGGTCTTGCGTCTTACCCGGCCGGACCGGTCGATCCGGACCTACTGGCGGGAAGCCCCGGACGAGTCGGCGCTCAAGGATCCGGGTCTGGAAGCCGTGCTCCCGGCACATGCGGTTCTGACCGAGTTGCCGCCGGCGTCTGTGGGCCCGGGTGTCCTGCCCGGTGTGTGGGATGCAGGTCCGGTCAAGCTGAAGGACCTGCATGCCTACTTCGCCGGTGGCAACAGGGTGCAGATGCAGCGGGACGGTTACCTTGAATCGGTAGACATCCCCCGGGCGGATCCGGACGTGGTCAACGCCGCGGTGAGGCAGGCAGTGAAGGAACGCAAGCTCTGGCTAACGGCCGGTCCCGCCAGCCTCCTGGGCGAGGATGTGCCGCCTGGGCTCTTGACGCCGGAGGCGGAACTTAAGCCGCCGCCCGCCGCAATCGATCCCACCGTCCTGGTACCTGCCGGTCTGCCCGAGGCCTGGGAAGGGGAGACCACCAATGTCTTGGCCATCTCGGTTGCCCTCAGCCACAGGGCAGGCAAGACTCTGCCGTGGATCACGATCAGGGAGGCCGTCGATGCGGCGCTGAAGGTACGGGTGCTTGAGGTTGCCGAGGGCACATGGCCCTGTGAGCGCACAGGCGCGGCGGCGGTGAGCTTGCGGCTACCGGTTGCAGAGCAGGGTGGTGGACCAGGCCCCCGTCAGGTGCTGGTTGCCAGGGCCGAGCTGAGCGCCAACGCGGTGCAGGACCTGGCCGACAAGATCGCCGATATCACCAGAGCTGCCGCGGGCTACCACCTCAAGCTTGAACTGAAGGTGGAGATGGCGAGCACAACGCCGCGAGAGGTCGTGACGGAGATCAACAGGCTCTTGGCGGAGGTCAGCGACGGCCTCAAACTGGGC
The DNA here is from genome assembly GCA_020725145.1 of Symbiobacterium thermophilum. Taxonomy (GTDB): domain Bacteria; phylum Bacillota; class Sulfobacillia; order UBA995; family UBA995; genus DYFO01. The sequence continues at coordinate 1,559 of DYFO01000028.1, read as the reverse complement.
TGATGCCACAGCATCTTCTTGCCTCCAAGGATGGCCTGCAAAGGAAGGTGATGACATCCGACTCGCCCACCGTCACGGCTGACAGCAACAGCCGGCCTTGCGCCCGGCAGGCGGCCGGAGGATGCCCGATCGTGGCCGTCGGTCCCGTACGCTCGTTCACACGTCTCATGGAAATGGAGATGAGAACAGGTGAGCGGTCAGACGCTTGAGCTTCTCCGTGGTTTGGGGGTGTGCGCACCGTCGGCTCCTCTGCGGGTGCTCGGCATCGACCTCGGTACCACCAAGTCGGTCTGCGCGGAGATCATATGGGACGCCCAGGCCCAAGACCGCTTCAGGGTACGGTGCATCGAGGTCAGCCAGACCGTACCCACCGGGGAGTACATAAACACGGTCGTGCCGTCGGTGGTAGCCCTACCCGGCCCCGACGAAGTATGGGTTGGCGAAGGAGCCAAGAGGTTGCGGGCACAGGCAGCAAGCGCCCGCGCCGGTAGGCGCCCCGCTTTCATCAGAAACAGGAACATCTTCTACGAGGTAAAGAACGACATCGGTACTTCGAGAACCTACCCGTCGGCGCCGCCGGGCTTCAGATCACCCCGCGAGGTCTCGGCCCATATCCTTCGTTACCTGCTCAAGAGCGCCGATGCCCAAGACAAGCCGGGGATAGCGAGGACGGTGGTAACCGTTCCGGCATCCTTTCAGGTTGCCCAGAGGCTTGACACCGTAGAGGCAGCCAGCCTTGCGGGTCTCCAGCTGCGGGAAGGAGACCTGCTTGACGAACCGCTGGCGGCGTTCCTCGATTTCCTGCTGACCGGCGGATTCCGGAGCGAAGATATCGCGAAGCCATCCACGTTGCTCGTGTTCGATTTCGGCGGTGGGACGTGTGACACTGCGGTGTTTGAGCTCGCCCAAGATCGCAATGCGGGATGCATCGCCGTGGCGCCGCTGGCGGTTTCCCGCTACCATCGCCTTGGAGGTGGAGACATCGATCGCGTCATCGCGCATGACGTCCTCATACCCCAGGTACAGGAACAGAACGGCCTGAGCAGGTTCGACCTCGGCTATGAGGAGAAGAAGAGGCTGATCGAGGCGCTCCTCGGGCTCGCCGAAGCGCTCAAGATCAACCTCAGCACACAGATCGCAAGACTCAAGCAGTTCGGGAAGTATGAGGGTGAGGACAAGAGCCAAATCGTGGCCACCCAGCCATACGTCATCGAGTGGTGCGTGGGAGACAAGACCCTGCATTTCCGGTCACCGGTGCTTTCCGCTCAGCAATTCGAGAAGCTGCTACAGCCTTTCCTCGACCGCGACCTTCTTTACGCGCGGGAGACGGACTACTACATGACCCGTTCGGTGTTCGCGCCGCTGCAAGACGCTCTGGACAGGAGCGGCCTGGAGCCGGGCGACATCGACCTGTGCCTGATGGTGGGGGGGAGCAGTCTGATACCCCAGGTCAGGGAGGCTGTGCGGTCATTCTTCCCTTCCGCCAAACCGCTCGCGTATGACTTGCGCCGATGCCGCCGGGTGGTACCAGGGGGGTGGAGGAAGGCGGCCGGCACCCG
>DYFO01000001.1:114080-116891 GCA_020725145.1 Symbiobacterium thermophilum | reverse complement strand
CGGCGACGGCGGCCGCAAGGGCCGCGAGATTCCGCGCAGCGTTCTCGTCCCTGTCGAGGACAAGCCCGCAAGCGTCGCACCTGAACGTCCGTTCCCGCAGGGGCAGATCCTTCTTCACCGCCCCGCAGCGGGAGCACCTCTTGCTACTCGGCCAGAACCGATCCGCCTCGATCAGATAGGACCCGTACCAGACGGTCTTGTACGCGAGCTGGCGGCGAATCTCCGCAAGCGAGGCGTCCGCCACCGCCCGCGCAAGGCGCCGGTTCCGTAGCATCCCCGCCACGCCGAGGCCCTCGACCACGACCGTCCCGTAGGTGCAAGCGAGCCGGGTCGTGAGCTTGTGCATGGCGTCCCGGCGAATGTTCGCCGCGCGGGCGTGCAACCGGCCAAGCCGCTTCCGCGTGTCCTCCCGGTTCTTGCTCCCCGGCTTCCGCCGCACCAGCTCCCGGTTCAGCCGGGCGAACCTGCGGAGCGCCTTCCTGAGCGGCCGCGTTGACACGTAAAACAGTCAGCCGTTGCAAACCCCCCGGCAGGTGCCGTGCGGGTAGTGGGGAAAATATCCCGCACGGCAAGACTGGCCGGAGGGGGTGAGCCGGTGAAGGATACCACGCTTGAGATCGAGGGCATGTCCTGCGCCGCCTGCGCCCGCCGGGTGGAAGCGGCGCTTGCACGGGTACCGGGGGTGCATGAGGCCCATGTGAACCTGGCGGCCCGTCGCGCCCACATCCGCCACCATCCCGCGCGGCCCGACCGCGAGGAGCTGGTTCGGGCGGTGCAGGCGGCCGGTTACCGCGTGGTGGAGCGCGAGCCGGCGGCACGCCCGCTCGATGCCGGGCGAAAAGAGCTTGACGCCGCGCGGCGGCGCATGCTGGTCGCCTGGATGCTGACGGCGCCCATCGTGCTCTGGATGTTGCCCGAGACCTTTTTCCACTTCGCCCCCTTCGGTCACGGAGCCATGAACGTGGGGATGGTCGTCCTGGCCGCGCCGGTGCTGCTGGGACCGGGGTTTGCCACCTACCGCTCGGCGGCGCGGGCGGTCATGGCCGGCACCGCCAACATGGACGTGCTGATCGGCCTGGGGACCGGCGTGGCCTTCGCCACCGGCCCGGCGTCCCTGCTTACGTCCATCGCCAACTACGCGGGGGTTGCGGCCATGATCATGGCCTTCCATCTCACCGGAAGGTACTTCGAGGCCCGCGCCCGCGGCAGGGCGTCCGAGGCCATCCGCAAGCTCCTTGAACTCGAGCCGGACACCGCCACCCTGCTGCTTGACGGACACGAAGTGCGGGTAGCGGTGGGCGAAGTTCGGGTCGGAGACATCCTGCTGGTACGGCCGGGCGAAAAGATCCCCACCGACGGGGTGGTGGTAGAGGGAACAAGCGCGGTGGACGAGTCGATGGCCACCGGCGAGTCGGTACCGGTGACGCGAGGGGTCGGCGACGAGGTGATCGGGGCCACCGTGAACCAGCAGGGATTGCTCAAGGTGAAGGCCACGCGGGTGGGCCGTGACACCTTCCTGGCCCAGGTGATCCGCCTGGTGGAGCAGGCCCAGGGCACTCGCGTGCCGGTGCAGGAGTTCGCCGACCGCGTCACCGCGGTCTTCGTCCCGGCGGTACTGGTGGTCGCGGCCCTCACGCTGCTCGCGTGGCTTGCCTTCCCGACCGTGCTGGGGCGGGTGGTGATGGCGGCCGCCTCCGTGCTGCCCTGGGTCAACCCCGGGCTCGGCCCCGTGGCCCTGGCGATCGGCGCCACCGTAGCCGTGCTGGTCATCGCCTGTCCCTGTGCCCTGGGTCTGGCCACGCCTACCGCCCTCATGGTCGGCAGCGGCATGGGTGCCGAGAACGGAGTGCTTATCCGGCACGGCGCGGCGATTCAGCTGTTGGGGGAAGCCCGTACCATCGTCTTCGACAAGACCGGCACCCTGACCACCGGCCGACCCGAGGTAACCGCAGTGAGGGCAGGCGCCTGGATGAACGAGCGCGAGCTCCTGCGCCTCGCCGGCGCCGTCGAGCAGGGCTCCGAGCACCCCATCGGCCGCGCGGTGGCCCAGTACGCCCGGCGGGCGGCAGGCTCCGAGCTCCCGGCGGTCACCGCCTTCGAGGCGGTGCCGGGCCAGGGGGTCAGGGGTGAGGCGGAGGGTCGCCGGGTGGTGCTGGGCAGCCGGGCACTCCTCAAGGCCGCCGGGGCGGACACCGCCGAACTCGAGATGGAGGCCCGGGCACTAGAGGAGGCCGGCAACACCGTCATCCTGGCGGCGGTGGACGGACGCGCCGCGGGCGTGATCGCGGTCGCCGACACCCTCAAGCCGGACGCCGCCGCCGTGGCCGAGCTCGACCGCATGGGCTACCGCACGGTGATGCTGACGGGGGACAACCGCCGCACGGCCGAGGCCATCGCCCGGCAGGCCGGAATCCCCCAGGTGATGGCGGAGGTGTTGCCCGCCGACAAGGCGGCCGCCATCCGCCGCCTGCAGGAACAGGGCGAGCGGGTGGTGATGGTCGGGGACGGAATCAACGACGCACCCGCCCTCGCTCAGGCGGACGTGGGCGTGGCCCTGGGAACGGGCACCGACATCGCCATCGAATCCTCGGACGTGACGCTGGTGCGCGGCGACCTGACGGCCGTGGTGGTCGCGGTGAACCTGTCGCGGCATACTTTCCGCAAGATCCGTGAGAACCTGTTCTGGGCGTTCTTCTACAACGTGGTGGCCATCCCGCTGGCGGTGCTCGGGCTGCTGCACCCGGTGATCGCCGAGATCGCCATGGCCGCAAGCTCCGTCAGCGTGGTGGCCAACGCCAACCGGCTTCGCGG
>DYFO01000001.1:0-113980 GCA_020725145.1 Symbiobacterium thermophilum | reverse complement strand
CCGGGGGGGAGTGCATCGTGGGCGTCAGGCGCCGGTACCTTGTGGTACTTCTTGCGCTGGCCGTGGCGGTGACGGTATGGTTCTTCCGGACCTGGTTTCACGACCTGGCCCTTTTCTTCTACCGGAGACCGGAGGGGCTACAGGGGCTGGCACTGGCGACGCTGCTCTGGCGCCTTGTGTTGCCCCGCTGGCCGGCACTGACCCGGGTCAGACGCATCGTGGCCCACACGACCACTCCCGGCGGCGTAAAGGTGAGCGAGACCCACTTCCGCTGGCTGCACTGGGCAGGGGGCGCGCTCACGCTCGCCCTTTTCCTCGTGTTTCTCCTGGTGGGAAGCTGGCTGCAGGACGCCTACCTGGCGGCGACGCTTCAGTATCACCGGCTGGACGAGCTGCCCGAGTCGGTGGAGAACGTGCGGCTCATGCCTTACGAGGTAGCCCACCGCTACGCGAAGGACTCGCTGCAGCTGAGCCAGTACCGCCTGGGAACGGAGAATATGGTGCTGCAGGACGGCCGGCTGACGTGGGTGTTCCCCCTGGTGCCGGACGGCCTGGTGATCAAGTTCCTGAAGCAAAACCGGGGCGTGGTGATGGTCGACGCCACCACCCAGGAGAAGAACTCCCGCATGTTCTGGAAGGACATGCGCATCGGCGAGTCCATGCAGCTCACCGACAACCTCTGGTGGAACCTGTATCGCGTCCGCTACTGGGTGAGCACCGAGTACCCTTACTACGTGGTGCACGGTGACGAGATCTACACCGCGGTGCCGGCCATCTCGTACCAGTACCGCTTCCGCTGGGGCATCGTCTTCACCGTCCCCAGGTTCGCCGGCACCTTCCTCGTGGACACCGCCGGAAACATCCGTTTCCTGGACCACCGCGAGGCCATGGAGCATCCCGCGCTGCGCGGCAACCGCATCTTCCCCGAGTTCCTGGCCCGCCGCTACGTGGATGCCTACCGGTACCACCTCGGCATCGCCAACCGTCTGTTCATCCACGAGGACCAGATCCAGATCCAGGACGTGCAAAGCCAGAGCCACATCAACCGCCAGCCTTTCCTGATGATGACCGCATCGGGCCTCAAGTGGTTCGTGAGCACCGAGCCTCACGGCGCCAGCCACGGCATCTTCAAGATCTTCCTGGTGGACGCGGTGACGGGCAGGATCGATCTCTACGAACTGCCTGTCGAGGAGACCTTGACCGGTCCCATACGGGCAGCTGACTACGTGCGCCGCGCCAACCCCATCGTTGACTGGAGCCGCTTCAACCTCACCGAGCCGCTGCCTTTCGTACGCAACGGTACTCTTTACTGGAAGATCGTCGTCATCCCTCAGGATGCCGCCGGCATCGCCTACCAGGCATTCGTCAACAGCAGGACCAACGACGTGGTAGAGGTGGGCTCGGACGCGGAGATCCTCGCCTTCATCGCCGGACAGGCACCTTCTGCGCCCGCTCCCACCGATCGCGGCTCGCTGCTTCGGGAGATGCGCGGACTGCTCGAACTGCTGGAGGATCTGCTCAACCGGCTGGAAGAACTGGGAGGGTGATGTCGGTCGCCGTGGCCTCAGGCTGGGGATCGCCGCTGCTGGTGGGCTTTTGCGGCATGCTCACTACTCTGGGGTGGTTGGCGGGAGCAACGGTAGCCCGGCGCTGATCGGACATACCGGATGGGACTTGCGCCGCAGATCAGGGTAGCAGCATCGCCCGGGCGAACACCTCGCCGAAGGCGGGGTGGGAGCCGAGATCACGGTATTCCAGCAGCGAGGTCAGGGCTTCGGCCGCTAGGCGGCGGGCGGGGAAGCACAGGAGCAAGCGAGCCCCGGCCGCGGCAGCGTTGCCCACCACCCGGAAGCGTTCGGCGGCGACGGCCGGGAACATGCCCACCCTGACCGCCACGGCGGGGTCGAGGTGGGTACCGAAGGCCCCTGCCACCCAGCAGGCATCGAGCTCGGCTGCGGCCACCCCCGCCTCATGCAACAGCACCTCGACGCCGCTGCGGACGGCTCCCTTGGCGAGCAGCACCGCCTGCACGTCGCCCTGGGTCACGACAAGGTCGCCGCCGTCAGCGGCGACCAGCAAGAACTCGCGGCCGTCGATCGCCGGCCTTACTCCGGGTCCGCCTACGAAACCGCCGCTTGGCCCCAGCAGCCCGGCCGCGCGCAGTTCGGCCACCGCTTCGAGGATGCCGGTGCCGGCGATGCCCAGCGGGGGGCGGTCGCCGACGGTGTGGACCACGGCCCGTCCGGTGGCGGGGTCGATGCGCACGCGGTCCACCGCCCCGGGCCGGGCCCGCATGCCGTGCCGGATGTGGGCGCCCTCGAAGGCCGGGCCGGAAGCGCAGGAGCAGCCCAGCAGGCGGCCGCCGGCCGTCTTCAAGGTCACCTCGGTGTTGGTGCCGATGTCGACGACGAGGTGGTTGCCCGGGCGCCTCCGGATCTCCAGCACCTCCAAAAGAGCAAGATGGTCGGAGCCGATATACCCGCCGATGGGTGGCGGGAGGAACACCCGGGCTCCCGGGGCCGCAGCAATCCCGAGATCGCGTGCCCTCACCCAGAGCGGCTGTGCCAGGGTGGGGGCAAAAGGCGAAACGGCCAGCCGGTCGACGGGCAGCCCCAGGAAAAGGTGGTGCATGGCCGTGTTGCCCACGACCACGGCTTCCAGGATGGCCGCAGGCTCGATCCCCGCCATGCGGCAGGCGGCGTCGGCGGCGGCGTTGACCCCCGCAACGGCGGCCGCGCGAAGCTCCTCGGAATCTCCCCGCAGCGCACGGGCCAGCCGCGAGATCACGTCGGCACCGTAGGCGGCCTGGGGATTGGCCACGGCGGCGATCGCCAGCAACGTACCGTCCGACAGATCCGCCAGGCAGGCGACGACGGTGGTGGTGCCGAGGTCGACGGCGAGGCCCACGGGGGTGGGTCCCGGGCGGGTACTGAGGGCGATGACCTCGGTTCCCCGCACCGCGGCCGCCCTTGCCCCGGGCGCGGACCGCCGCACCACCCCGAGGTCGATCGCACGCACGTCAAGGCCGCAATCGGCCCGCAGGCGACGGACAAGCACGTCGCCCGACACCGTATCAACCGGGGGGTCGAGGTCGTGCCACGACACCACCGGCACCCCGACCAGGCCTTCGGGCGGCACGGCGGGCAGTTCCACCGTGGCACCGGCGTCGGATACCCAATCCGGGTCGAGACCGGAGGCGGGAACGCGCAAGACGAGATCGCGGTCAACGCGATGGCGGCAGGCCAGCCGGTAACCTTGCGCCAGCTCGGTCGGGGTGAGGTGGCGCCGCTCTTCGGGTAGCGGTGCGCCGGACACCGCAGGCAGCACACGGCACTTGCCGCAACGGCCCTGTCCCCCGCAGGTGGCGACCAGGCCGATCCCCGCCCGGCGCGCCGCCTCCAGCCAATCGGTGCCGGGAGGGCAGCTTACGCGCCTGCCCGACGGCTCGAAGGTCACCTGGAAGCCGTCTTTCACGCATCTTCCCCCTTCGGGCCGTCCGCCTTAAGCCTCGGGTTCGGGTACCGGCGCGTCGATCCCCGCGAGCGTCCGGGCCAGCTCGGCGCAAGCATCAAGGCAAAGAAGCGACCTTATCACCGCCCGCGCGCCGTCGGGCGAGCCGCCGCCGTGCATGCATCCGGGGACACCGGCGCCGACGGTCAGCCACTCCGCCAGGCGGGCGGCACGTGCGCGGGTCTCGCCGTCCACCGCTCCCGCCAGCGCCTCCCGCAGGTCGAGGCCGTACTCGGGGCTGTCAAGGTCGGCGCTCGAAGGCAGGCACCCCGTCTCCACCACTCCCCCCGCGATCTCCTGGCACAGGCGCCGTGTCTCCTGGGGAAGCCGCGAGACCAGGACCTTGTTGACGTGGGCGGTGAGCGGGTCGGCCAGCCAGACGCCCGAGGGATGTGGCCTGCCAAGCGCCACCGCACCCACCCCCAGCCCGAAGGTGGTCTCGTTGTTGACGGCCATCTCCACCAGACGGTCGCGAAAGACGCGGCCGGGCAGGCCGTTGGCCCGCGCCATGAGCACCGCCGCGCCGATCATCACGTCTCCCTGGCCCGCCACGCAGGCACCGATGCCGGCCCGGTAGTTGGCGGTGAAGTAGCGGATCAGGCCGGCGGTGAACTCGGGCTCGCGCAGGAGGAAGACACGATCGAGCGGTACGTAGACATCGCGGAAGAGCAAGAAGGCCTGGGTGATCCCGGTCTCCGGGACGTCGAAGCCCGCCTCGAGCTCGCGGCCGTCGCTGGGCCGCCGGGTCTCCACCACCGTGAGACCTTCGGCGTCGCGGGGCACGGCGAAGGCCACCGCGAAGTCGCGGTCCGCCTCACGGCAGGTGGTGCCCGGCATCACCAGCACCTGGTGCGAGGCGGCCACCCCGGCGATCATCGCCTTGCAGCCACGAACCACGATGCCGCCGGAGTCTTCGTCCACCACCCGCAGGTAGTGGGCGGGCTGCGAGGCGGGCGGCAGGCTGCGGTTTCCCTTGGCGTCGGTCAGGGCTCCCGCCACCATCCAGCCCGCTTCCTCCGCTTCGAGCGCCCACCGGCGCAAGCGTTCGTGATAGCAGGTGCCGCGGACGGCGTCGACCTCGAAGGTGACGGCCCACAGGGCGCCGAGCGCGTTCCACCCCACACAGGCACCGCCGGTGCAGGTGCCGGTGAGGCGGAACATCTCGCGTTTGAAGCGGGCGGCGCTCACAAGATCGTCCGCGGAGACGCAAAGCGAGTTCCAGCGATGAACGGTGGCCCCGCTCAAGGACGAACGACAGGTGAACAGCTCGCACCGCCGGGGGTCGTGCGCTCCGTCATACGCCCGCGAATGGCTCTCGACCACCCGACGCGTGAGCGGATCGGCCGTCACATCCGTCACGGCCCGACCGAACTTGTAGATGTTCGGTCTGAGGGACGCCAGGGCCGCCCGGTACTCCTGGCGGGTCTTCAGCGCCACACCGCTTCCCTCCGGTTCAGTCGATATCGGTGATCGTCCATATCCCGCGGGGGCCCGTTCTCACCGTCTGGCGAAGCTTGATGGTGTAGGTCTTGCCCCCGTGGGTCGCCGCCACCACCGCCTCGCCGCCGGTCCGGGCGAGCAGCCGGAACGCGTCGGTCAGCCGGAACCCGGCCATGCGTCCGTCCCGCCTGGCCACCTCGAGCGGATCACACCGCCAGGTCTGCCTGCCCGCGTCCACCTCCTGCTGCAACCACCCGGCGCGGGCCTCGTCGACGAATATCGGGAAGGTAAGGATGGGCCCCCGGCCCATGTTCTCGACAAGCTCGACGTGCCCGGCGAGCAAGGTGATGGGCTCGCCCTCCACCAGGATGGTGATGCCCTCCACCCCTTCAAGGTCGGTGAGGGTGAAGATGAGTGAGCGCAACGTCATCGCTTCTCCGGCGGAGCCGCCGGGATGGTTGTCGACCAGCTCCCTCGAGAAGTCAACGCGGGCCACGCCTTCCACCACCGTCACCCCGAGCACCCGGGTGCCCCCGGGGATGGTCGCGTGCAGCCCGGGAGTGCGGGGGCCTTCGATCAGCTCCTCGACCACCCGCAGGGCGAGCGGCCGGCCGGCGAGATCGATCTCCCGATCCTCGGGGATGGTGTGCTGGGCCATGAAGTCGGCGAAGTACAGCGTCACCGTAACCTCGCCTTCTTCGGGCTCCGGTGTGGGACGGCAGGCCCGCAGGCAACCCGGCAACATCATGACCACCAGCATCACCGACAGGAACCACGCCGCTCGCGACATGCCGATTCCCTCCCGCGTCAGGGCGCGGCGGGGCCACGCGATGCCTTCGATCCATGCGCCTTCGCCAGGCTCTGGCGCACAAGCTCGGTGATTTCCCAGGGAAGCCTGGCCACCAGGGTGCCGGCTTCCGTGAGTGCGCGCACCTTGCTTTCGAAGGTGCCCCGGCCACGCTCGATGATCGCCCCGGCGTGTCCCATGCGCTTGCCCGGCGGGGCGCTACGGCCCGCCAGGTAGGCCACCACCGGCCGCGACATGCCCTTGATGAACTCGGCCGCTTCCTCCTCCGCGGTGCCCCCGATCTCGCCCACCATGACCACCGCCGCCGTGCCGGGGTCGGCCTCAAAGCGCCGCAGCACGTCGACGAAGGTCAGGCCCACGACGCGATCCCCCCCCAGGCCCACCACGGTGGACTGGCCGATACCCGCCTGCGTCAGGGCCGCCGCTATCTCGTAGCTGAGGGTGCCGCTGCGGGCCACCACTCCCACCGGGCCGGGCGCATAGGCGCGGGCAGGCATGATCCCCAGCTTGCACTTGCCCGGCGCGATCAGGCCGAAGGTGTTGGGCCCCACCACCACCGCGTTGCGAGCCTGGGCGAAGGTCATGATCTCCATGGCGTCGTGTACGGGGATGCCCTCGGTGATGGCCACCACCACCCCCAGGCCGGCGTCCAGCGCCTCAAGGCAGGCGTCGCGGGCGAAGGGCGCGGGCACGAAGATCACCGTGGCGCTGGCGCCGTGCCGGTCCACGGCCTCCTGCACCGTATCGTAGACGGGGATGCCGTCGACCTCCGTCCCGCCCTTGCCCGGGGACACCCCCGCGACCACGCGCGTACCGTATTCCACCATCAGCCGGGCGTGGAATCTGCCCTGGTTACCGGTGATCCCCTGGACCACCACACGCGTCCTCTCGTCGATCAGGATGGCCAAGCCGCTGCCCCCCTATCTCGGACCGCCGGCAAGGGCCACGGCCCGCGCGGCGGCCTCCTGCATGGCGGTATAGGCGTCCAGCCCGTTCTCGCGCAAGATGGCAAGCCCTTCGGCTTCGTTGGTGCCGACCAGCCGGATCACCAGCGGCACCTCGGTGCCACAGTTCTGACGGGCGGCCACGACGGCGCGGGCCACATCGTCGCAACGCGTGATGCCGCCGAAGATGTTCACCAGCACCACCCGCGGCTTTTGTTCGAGCAACATCTCCATCGCCCGCGTCATGGGCTCCACCCCCGCACCTCCCCCGGCGTCCAGGAAGTTGGCCGGGCGTCCCCCCAGCTCCTGGAGGATGTCAAGGGTGGCCATGGTGATGCCGGCACCGTTGGCCATCACCGCGATGTCTCCGTCCAGCTGCACATAGGCCAGTCCCATCGCGCGGGCACGGCGTTCGAGCTCCGAGCCCTCCTCCACCACGGGCAGTTCGGGGTGCCGGAAGAGGGCGTAATCGTCAACGTTCAGCCGCCCGTCGGCGGCCACCGGCCCCTCGGGAGTCAGCACCAGGGGGTTGATCTCGGTCAGTTCGGCGTCGTAACGGCGAAAAACCCCCCACAAGCGGTGGAGGACGTCGGCCACCTGACCGGCTTCGCGGCCGGTCAGGCCGAGCCGTCTTGCCACCTCCCGCGCCCGGTAGGGGCGAAAGCCCCAGAGCGGATCCACGAGGCGCCGGACGATGGCCTTCTCCGGCACCTCCTCGATGTTCACCCCTCCCTGGTTCGAGGCGATCACCACCGGCTTCCTGGCCGCCCCTTCCACCGCGATCCCCAGGTACAGCTCGGCCTGCACGGTCAGCTTTTTCTCGACCAGGACCCTGTCCACGCGGTGGCCGTGGATGGTCTTGCCCAGCATCGCGGCAACCCGCGCCTCCGCCTCATGCGGCCAGTCGGCGAAGGCGATGCCTCCGGCCTTCCCCCTGCCGCCTGCCAGCACCTGGGCCTTCAGGGCCACCGGACCCACCTCGCGGCAGACCAGTGCCGCCTCCTCGGCGGTGGTGACCACGCGGCCGGGCGGAACCGGAATGCCCGCCTCGGCGAAGGCCTGCTTGGCAAGGTACTCATAGAGCTTCATGGCTACCCTCCCGCGTCGCCGGAGTAAAGCCGCTCCAGGGTCCGGCACAGCCGGACCCTGGGCGGGGCAATGCTCTGGCAAGGTTACCGGCCTAACGGAACTGCTGGCTAAGCTTCTCCACGCGGCGGGCGCAGTCCTCCGCGACCTTGGCCGGGTCTACCTGCACGCGGGCCACGCCGCTCTCCATGGCCGCGCGGGCCACGGCTGCCGCCACCGCCGGCGCCACCCGGCGGTCCAGCGCCCGCGGGATGATGTAGTCCTCGCGGAGTTCGCCATCGCCGATGAGGCCGGCGATGGCGTAAGCGGCCGCCTGCTTCATGGCCTCGTTGATGTCGCTGGCCCGGCAGTCCAGGGCCCCCCGCAGCACTCCGGGGAAGGCGAGCACGTTGTTGACCTGGTTGGGGAAATCCGAGCGCCCGGTACCGACGACGCGGGCACCGGCGGCACGCGCCTCGTCGGGGAATATCTCGGGGATGGGGTTCGCCATGGCCAGCACCACGGCATCACGCGCCATGGAGCGCACCATGTCCTGGGTCACGATCCCGGGACCGGACAGCCCCACGAAGACGTCGAGGCCGCGGAAGGCCTCTTCCAGCGTCTTGACCCGGTCGGGATTGGTGCGGACCGCCATCTCCTCCTTGGCCCAGTTCATGCCCTCGGTCCGGCCGACGTAGACGGGTCCCACACGGTCGGATAGGATGACCCGGCCGATGCCCATGTCCAAAAGCAGCTTGGCGGTGGCGATGGCCGAGGCTCCGGCGCCGGTGATCAGCAGGCTGACGTCGGCCATGCGCTTGCCTACCACCTTGAGGGCGGAGATCAGCGCCCCGGCCACCACGATGGCCGTGCCGTGCTGATCGTCGTGGAAGATGGGGATGCCCGTCTCCTTCTTCAGGCGGTTTTCGATCTCGAAGCAGCGGGGAGCGGAGATGTCCTCCAGGTTCACGCCGCCGAAGGTGGGTTCCAGCAGCTTGACCACCTTAACGATCTCGTCGGGGTCCTTGCTGGCTACGCAGATCGGGAAGGCGTCGACCCCTGCGAAGTACTTGAACAGGATGCACTTACCCTCCATCACCGGCATCGCCGCCTCGGGACCGATGTCTCCCAGTCCCAGCACGGCGGTACCGTCGGACACCACCGCCACCATGTTCCCCCGCGAGGTGTACACGTCCACGAGGTCGCGTTCGCGGTGGATCTCGCGGCAGGGCTCCGCCACCCCGGGGGTGTAGGCCAGCGACAGGTCGCGCTGGTCCACCAGGCGCACCTTGCTGATGACCTCTATCTTACCGGCATTGTCCCTGTGAAGCCGAAGTGCCTCTTCCTTGAGCGACAAGTTCGCACACCTCCTGCGCGTCCTCAGGCTTGCCTGGCGTACTGGCGTTTGCCCTCGGCGTAAAGATCGTTGCCTTGGGCGTCGATGGCCACGATGGTGGGGAATTCCTCCACCTCGAGCCGGTAGATGGCCTCGGGACCGAGGTCGGGGTAGGCCACCACTTCCGCCGCCTTGATGCGGCGGGCCAGCAGCGCCCCCGCCCCCCCGGTGGCCACCAGGTAGACCGCTCCGTACTGCTTCATGGCCTCCACCACCTGGGGGCCGCGCAGTCCCTTACCCACCATCGCCCGCAGGCCAAGCCGGATGAGCGCCGGGGTGTAAGGGTCCATGCGTCCCGAGGTGGTCGGACCGGCCGAACCGATCGCCTGGCCGGGCTTGGGCGGGCAGGGACCCACGTAGTAGATCACCTGACCCGACAGCTCCACGGGGAGCGGCTCGCCCCTGTCGTGGGCTTCCACCAGGCGCTTGTGGGCGGCGTCACGGGCGGTGTAGATGACGCCCGACAAAAGCACCCTGTCTCCGGCCCGCAGCCCGCGCACCCGATCCGCATCAAGCGGCGGGCGCAGCCGAACCGTCTTGCTTGCCACTGGTTTCACCTCTTCCCGATGGGGTAACCCGCTACAGGCTTCGCTCCGCATGCCTCGCCGCGTGGCACTGAAGGGTGACCGCCACGGGCAGCGCACCGATATGGGTGGGGGCGGTCTCCAGGTGCACCGCCAGCGCCGTGGTCCTGCCTCCCAGCCCCTGGGGGCCGATGCCGAGGCCGTTCACGGCCTCCAGGATCTCGGCCTCGAGCGCGGCCACCTCCGCCTGGGGATGCGGCCGACCTACCGGCCGAAGCAGTGCTTTCTTGGCCAACAGGGCGGCCTGCTCCATCATCCCTCCCACCCCGACGCCCACCACCACCGGCGGACAGGGGTTGGAACCGGCCCGGTCCACGACTTCCACCACGAAGTCGCGTATGCCGCGGGCACCGTGGGCCGGCGTCAGCAGCTTCATGCCACCCATGTTCTCGCTGCCCGTCCCCTTGGGGACTACCCACAGCCGCAGCGCGTCGCCCGGCACCAGCCGGACGTAAACGAAGGCCGGCGTGTTGTCGCGGGTGTTGATGCGCCGGAAAATGGGATCGTCCACCACCGAGGTTCGCAGGTAGCCGTCCTTGTAGCCACGCCGAACGCCGTCGTTGATCGCCTCCTCCAGGCTCCCACCCGTCAGCCGCACGTCCTGGCCGAGTTCGACGAAGACGATCACCACTCCGGTGTCCTGGCAGATGGGAACGCGGTCCCGCCTGGCGATCGCGGCGTTCTCGAGGAGCTCCTCGATGATCTCGCGGCCCAGTGGCGACTCCTCTTTGTCCCGGGCGGCTTGGAGCGCCGCCACCACGTCGGGTGGCAGATCGTAACAGGCCTCGATGCAAAGGTCCCGTACGGCATCCGCCACCTCGGAAACCCTGATCTCGCGCACGACCGACTCCCCTTTCCTGAAGTGCCCGAAAAAAGCACGACCGGCCGTCGCCTCGGAACCACCCCGGGCGCCTTCCCGCCGGTCTTCACGCCCGCTTCCGCGCAGGTCATGGCGGGGACCATGCCGGCAGGTCCCCCGGACCTCCACCGCGGGCGCACAGGCAGGCCGGTGTCTTGGTCCCGCCGGCCCGCCGACAGGGCGTATCAGCTCGCCGTTCCCTCTCCCCCCCGTTCGCGCTCGCGCAGACTGCGGTACTTGTCCTGAATGGTCTTCAGGGCGGTGATGATCGCCTTCTGGGCATACCCCTGGTAACGCCGCTCGATCTCCTGGAAGACGGCGGGGAGGTCGCCTTCAAGGCTCCTTCCCACCAGGATGCGCCGCACGAAATCCCGGCCGAGCTGGGTGGCGAGCGTGCATTCGGCCGCCACGATGCGGCCGCTGGCCGCCTCCACCTCGAGGCCGACCCCGACCACACGGTAAAGCTCACCCGCGGTGATGCCGGCGGGAAGTCGGGCATAACCGGTCACGAAGATGGTTTCGGCTTGCTTCGCCATGGCCACCTCGCCGGCGTGATCTTCGCCGGCGGACGGTTCGGTACCTGCTTTAATCGGTCGAAAGCGGCCATCTTGACAGGCGAAAGACCATCTCCAGCACCGTGAGCGCCACCAGCACCCACACCGAACCGTGCCGCAGTAAAAAGCCCACTTCCCGTCCGGCCTGCCGCCACGACAGCGGGATCTCCTCCCTCACCCATCTCCACAGGTCTCCAAGCACGGCCCTCCCCAGGACGACCGCCGCCGCTCCCACCGCCAGCGCGGTTACCAGGGTGGCCCAGGGATGACTGCACACGGGACAGAGGTCCGTGCGCCCCATCACGAACGAAAGCACCACGACGCAGCTGTTGGCGGCGAAGTGCAGCGCCACCGCGGGCCAGAGCGAGCCGTAACGCAGCGTCAGCAGGGCCAGGGCGACCCCGGCCAAGAGGTGCGAGGGCAGGGCGGGTACGTGGAGGAACGCGAACAGGAGCGAGGAGGACCATACCGCCTGGGCCCGGCCTCGCGGCAGCATGGCCTGCAGCACAAGCCCCCGGAAGAGGAACTCCTCGCCGATCGCGGGCAACACCGCCCACTGCAGGAGGGCGGGCACAAGCAGGGGCCAGGGACCGATCGGCCAGTGGGTTTCGGGGGGACGCAGGCGAGCCAGGAACTCCCCTAGGGCCGGCCAGCTATGAAGGCTCCAGACCACCAGCACGTCGGCCACCAGGGTGAGCACGAGGAACAAACCCGCCAACCGCCAGGCCGCGCCGGCGCCCGGTCGCAGCCAGCTCCGCCAGGGCAGCACCCGCCGGCGGTGGTAGTAGGCCAGCACCAGCGCGATGGCCACGGTGGCACCGATCTGTACTCCGAACAGCAGCCCGGCCAGCAGGCAGACGGCGAGTACGCCCCGGACGCCGTCCGCCGGGACCGGCTCAGGACGATCGGAACTGCCCATTCAACGCCTCCGCATGCGGCGTTCGTGCTACGCGCCGGAAAGCAGCCTGCCCACCTCCCGCTCGACCTCCGCCAGACGTCCCTCCCTGATGAGGGCGGCCAGTTCCGGACGGACCAGCCGCTCCCACAGCGCCTGTCGGCGCGCGCGGTCGGCCAGCCGCATCGCCGTCTGACACTCCAGCTGGACGAGCAGTTCGAGCAAGGCCCCGTGTTCCGGCCCGTAGGCCGCCTCGAGTTCCTCGCGGATACGCCGGGCGAGCGCCGGGATACGGCCGCCGGTATCCACCGCCAGGGTGAGGCCGCCGCGTCGCACCACCTCGGGCAAGCAAAGGTCGCCCCGCGCGGGATCGGAGGCCACGAAGACCAGCGCCCGTACACGCCGGGCATCGGCGGCCACCCGCGCATCGAGCTCCGGGTCTCCGCTGGCGGCGGCCACCACCGTCGCCCCCGCGAGGTCGGCGGGTCCGGCGTACTCGCGGCCGGTCCACTCCACCCGGCCGGCACGCACCAGCGGCTCCAACCTTTCAACCACCTGCGGGCCGATCACCACCACCCGGGCGCCGCCGTCGGCCAGCGCGGCCGCGGCGCCCGCCGCCGCCTCCCGTCCCCCGACCACCACCGCCTGTCTGCCTTCGAGCTTCAGGCTGACCGGGCAATAGCCGCCCATGCCCCTCACCCCCGTACCCTCTCAGCCTTATGCGGGGCACAGAATACCGATGCCCTTCAGATGCGAGGAGGATCGCGCCCGAGCATCCGCATGAGCATGAACACCTGCCCGCGGTGGTGCAGTTCCTCTATCAGCACGTTCCACAAAAGCTCGGTTGCCCGAACATCGAGGTCGTCGGGCCCGGTGCGGGCGAGGTAGTCCTGCAGGTCGGCGTGCAGCGCCGCCAGCGCCTCGATCAGCTCGCAGGCGGTGGCGGGTCGCCAGTCCTGGGGCAGCCGGCCTTCCCCACCCCGCAGGCACACGTTGACATCGCGGTCGTAGACCCGGGCCACGTGGGCGGCCAGCGGGCCGATGCCGTTTAGCCCGCCCGGCGGGACCCAGGCCAGCTCCTCGGGGCCGAGCTCCGCCAGAGCGCGCCGGAAATCGGCGTTTATGTCCTCCCAGTACGGAAAGAGCTGCCGCAAGCTCCTCACCCGCAAATCAGGCTTTCCAGGTCCCGGGGGTAGTAGGTCAGAAGCTCAAACCCGTTCTCGGTGATCACCAGCGTGTCGGAATGGCGAAAGCCTCCCAGGCCCGGAACGTACAGCCCGGGTTCCACGCTGAAGACCATGCCCGGCTCGATGATCGTCCCATCGCCGATGTCGAAGAAGGGAGCCTCGTGTCCGAGCAACCCGAGCGCGTGCCCCACATGGTGGCGCCAGTAGGGCCAAAGCTCGTGACGGTCGTAGAAGGCACGCACCGCGCGGTCAACCTCGGCGCAGGGGATGCCCGGCCTGATGGTCTCAAAGCTCAGGTCCTGCAGGGCGAGCATGAGGTCGAAGAACTTCCTCTGCTCGGGGGACGGACGTCCCACGAACATCGTCCGTTCGAGCTCGCTGCCGTAACCCCATACCGTGGCACTCGCTCCCGTGACCAGCACGTCTCCTTCCCGGAGACGCAGGTTGCGGGTGATGGCGTGGGGCAGGGCGGAGTTGGGACCGATCTGTCCCCGGAAACCGGCCGAAGCCCCCTCTCCTCCCCGGGGCTCGAAGGTGGGACCCAGCGTGCGCACCATCGCCTGCGTGGCTTCCAGCGAGGCGCGCAGGGAGATCTCGTTCTCGGTGGCGCCGGGACGCGAGTACTCCTGCAGCAAGGCGTGGGCCAGGTTGCCCCAGCGGGCGCTCTCGCGTATGAGCCGCACCTCCTGGGGAGACTTGATCATGCGGTGGCGTTCCACCAGCTTCGGTAAAAGCTTGATGACCACACCGGAGAGCAGCTGGTCAAGTGGAGGTCCTTCGTAGCCCCAGCCCGAACCGTAACCGGGCGCGTCGGCCGCCAGCGTTCCCTCTCCCAGCCCCAGCTCCTCGAGGAAGTCCGCCAGGCACCGCATGGGGTGACGCTCCCCCGGATACTCGGGGTAGGTGCGCACGAGGTCCACGAAGGCGGTCTCTTCGGCATGCTCCTGCTCCAGGCGTGGAACGAAAAGACTGGCGCGCTCGGGTTCCAAGATGAGGGCGGCGGGGCGCTCGGTGGGCAGAAAGGCAAACCCGGTCAGGTAGAAGATAGACGTGGAGCCGAACAGCACCATGCCTCGGGCACCTTGCGCTTCCACCTCCGACACCACGCGCCGGCGACGCGCCAGGTACTCCTCCTTGCCGATACTGAGTTCTGACAAACGGGTACACCTCCCCGGATAAAGGCCCTGACCTCTTCGCTCCCACGGTCGGCCGCACCTGCCTAGCCGTCGCGCGGCCGGGCATCGGGGACGTAGATGTAGGCGATCCCCCCGTCCAGCACACAAAAGAGCGGGGGCTCGTCGGCGGCGGCCCCCAGCACCGGCAGGCGGCGCCGGTCCGCCAGCCGTCCGAGTTCGTCCAAGTCGTCCAGGTACAGGCGGGGCAGCCGGCGGAGTTCCGCGGCCAGCCCCCGCACCGCGAGCGCCCCGCGCACCTTGCGGGCGGCGGGAGGCGAACGGTACGGCCGGCGGCGCTTTCCGGCCGCCAGCCCCGCGACCAGTAGGCCAAATGCTGCCAGCCCGCCCAGGCGGGCGGGCACCACCGCTACCTCCATGCCGAGCACCGCGAGGTGATTGGGGCGCCGCTCGACCGTTTCGCTGAATTGCCGCACCCGGCCTGACGGTTCGAAGCGTGGCAAAAAAGCCTCGAGGTCGGGACGGAACACCAGGCAAAGGTGAGAGCGCATGACGGCTTGGAGCCCGGTGTCCCCAAGCTCGCCCTCCAGGGTGGCGAGCAGCCGCGCCTCGCAGGGCGTGTCCGGCTGCACTCCCGTTTCGGCGACGATCGCCCGCACCAGCTCGGCCAGCGCGGCGGGCTCGAGCACGGCGACGACCTCCACGTCGCGCTCTCCGAGCCGGACGGAGGCCGGCGGCGCCTCAAGCGCCTTCTCCCACAGCCCGGGCGCCCGCAGGGTGAGGGAAAGCTCCGGTCCCCCGACCGTCGGCACCTCGGGACGGCCCGTGACCGCAAAGCGGAAGATGACCTCTACGCGTTCGGCAAGCCGCGTGAAGTAGGCCTCGCGCCCGTTCAGAGGTGCGTCCGAATCGTACAGGACCCCGCTCCGGGGCCAGACGCGGTAGTCGGTCGTCGCCACCAGCTCGAGCTCCCGCTCCACCTGCCGCACCGCGGATACGGCGGGGACGAAGAAAGCCCGCAGGCCCAGCAACATCATCGTGCCCAGGGCCGCAAGGCCCAGGGCCTGACGCAGTCGCACCGGCCTGTCGCTACGTCTGGACATCGACGGCGACGCGCTGGCGCCGAGCAGCGGGTTGGTCCGGCGGCTCCAGTCGCGACGGGGCCGGCGGCGACCGGTCCTGACGGCACGGGGAGATGGGATCGTCAACGCGCGACACCTCCCTGGTTGGAGTGGCACGTGCCTGGCGCCGGAAGGGCGGTTCCACGTTGCCCGCGTCGGCCTGCTTCTTCGTGGATGCCCGGGCGTACGGCGTCGCCGTCTCCGGTTCCGGCGCCGCGTCGCGGCCCGCAAGATACGCTCGATTTCCGCCGGCGGGTAGCGATCCTCCCGTCATGGGGGGAGATCACGGGGTTTGACGCCCGGGTAGCCTGGATCCTTTGGCGAGGGGTGTCGAACGTCCGACACCAGCGTGACGCGGCGGAGGTTCCAGAACGGGAGTAGATGAAGCTAGAGGAGAATGGACAATAGAATAAGAAATGAATAGGTGTAGAGCGGGGGGGACGATGAACTTCGGTAGCAGTGCTTCGATCCGGGTGCGAGTGGAGGGGCGGGCTTTAGGCGCCGGCCGCATCGGCGTGGATGACCTGGTGGGCTTGTTGCAGCCGCTTCAAACGGCGCTTGAGCGGGTGGCCATGGTGCTTCGCGGGGAGGCTAGCGTGAAGCCTGGTCGGCGCCCCGCGGAGGTGCAACGGCTGACGCGACTGCAGCTGGTGGGGATGAGCCCCGGGAGCGTCATCCTGGAACTCGATTTCGAGCGCGAGCAGGTCCCTCTTTTCCAGAGCCTCGAACTTGGTTGCCGGGCGGCCAGAGTGCTCGTGGAAGGACTCGCCTTGCTCGAGCACCGGGGGGAAATGCCGGCTGGTTGGGACGTCGGCGTCGCAGAGGCAGTGCGGGAGCTCGGTGCCCTCTTCCGCCGAGGAACCCAGCAGATCTCGTTCGAGCTTCCGGGCAACGGAAAAGCGGCGAACCTCCTCCCTCCCCACATCGAGCGTCTGGCGCAACTCATAACGCGTCCTCTGCCCAGCCAGCAATCGGTGGAGGGGCGGCTGTTGATGGGGGACTTCAAGGAGTCCGGCAGGCGATGTCGAGTCCATCCACCAATCGGCGCGCCGGTAGAGTGCATATTCGACGAAGCCCAGGCATCGGCCATTCTGAACGCCCTCACAAAGTACGTCCGCGTCACGGGTGAAGCCGTGGTCGAGCCCAGTACGGGGCGCGTCCGGGGGCTTACGGTAACCGATGTTAAGGTTCTGGACTGGGAGGAAGCCGAAGCCTGGGGGGAGTACCCGTTCTGGAAGCCACTCGATCTTGACGAGCTGGTTCACCTTCAAGCTATCCGTCCAGTTGATAGCGCCGAGTGTCTGCGCGCAGACATTTGGGAGTCAGAGGAGGAGCTGGAGGAGTTCCTGACCGACGTGTACGCTTCCCGCTCCCGGGACCTGGTGGGCTAAGTTGTGCGACTTCCTCGTACTCGACACAGACGCGGCGTCTCGGTGCCAGATCGGCCGGCTGCCGCCGGAGTTGCGGGACGCAGTTGTTGGTCGAGCAGTTTGTGTGACGTTCGTAACCGTTGGCGAGTTGTACAGGTGGGCGTACAAGAAAGCCTGGGGGCAATCGCGGCTCGCTCAGATAGAGCAGTGGTGCAGGACGGTGCTCGTCATTCCCTACGATATCGAGGTGGCCCGCACGTGGGGCAAGTTGGTCGCGGACAGGGAGCGGATGGGGAAGCCGTTACCCGTCAATGATTCTTGGATCGCAGCCTGCTGCCTGGCTCGCCGTCTGCCGCTGCTCACGATGAACCGCAGGCACTTTCATGAAATCCCAGGGCTCACGCTGTTGCCCTGAGCTCCCAGATGAACAAGACTCCACCGGGGTACGGTCATGGCTGAAGGACACCCCCCGGGAAGTGAGGTCCCCTCAAGCCCCGCTCTCCTGATGCCAACCATTGCCCGCGGTCTGCCCGACGCACTCCTAGGCGGAGCTGCCGGTCTCCTCGCCGATCACCCGGTACAGCTCAAGCAGCCTGTGCGGGTCCACCGTGGCGTCGGGGAAACCCCAGGCGGTCCCGGCCAGGTAGCGGGCCGGCGGCGGCGGCAGGGCGGCGCGCACCGCGGCCCGCATCGCCTCCACCCCACCGGCGGTCAACACCCGGGGATCGATGCCCCCGGCCAGGGCCAGGCGCCAACCGGTGGCCTCACCCACGCGGGCCGGGCGCATTCCCGCCGCCGGTTCCAGGGGATGCAGTCCGGCGAAGCCGGCCTGCTCGATGTCGGCAAGGATGGCGTCCAGACGTCCGTCGGCGTGGAGGAAGACGGGAACGCTGCCGAGCGCGGCGACCATGGCGGCCAGCACCGGGAAGAAGTGGCGCCGCAGCACTCTGGGGTCGGCGAAGGTTCCGGCGGCGTGGGCAAGGTCGTCCGCGATCACCACGCCATGGGCACCGGACGCTACAGCCTCCTCGGCCACGGCGGTCCAGACGCCCGCGCGGCGGCGGCTCCAGGCTTCCAGCATGTGGGCTTCCCGGTGCAGCATGCCCAGAAAGCGCGGCCAGCCGATCACGCCGGCCAGGTCGCTGAAGCTCCCGCCAACCACCACGAAAAGGAAGCAGTCGGTCGCGTCCCGGAGGCTCCTCACCCGGCGGCCGAGCGCCGCACGCGCGGCCGCGTCGGGCAGCGCCGCGGTGGCGGGGTCGCCGCCACCGGCCGCGCAAGCGGGTGCCAAGCCGTACAGGTCAAAGCCCAGCCGGTCCAGCGCGGCCACCAGCCCGCGCAAGCCCCTGCCGCCCAGGACCTCCACGAGTTCGGGAGCAAGACCGAGCTCTCCCCGCGGATGGCGGTCGCGGGGCCCCCCATGGATGGCCGCCCGCACCCGCGAGACGCCGTCCAGGACTACTTCCCGTCCGATGTGCGATAACGGATGACCGCGTTCATTCGCAGCATCTGCATCCAGTCGTGCACGTGCTCGTCCGCCCGCAGCTTCCGCAGGCGCCTGAGCACCTCGTCACGGACCTCCGCGAACGCGGGCTCGCGGGCGGGCTGGCGATCGGTCACCAGGACGACGTGGTAGCCGTAAAGGGTACTGACCGGGCCGCTCAGGCCACCCACCTCCAGGGCGAAAGCCGCCTCCTCGACCTCTTCAAGCATCTGGCCCCGGGAGAAAAAGCCGAGGTCCCCACCGTTTTGGGCGGTGGAGATATCGGTGGATAGCTCGGCCGCCAGCGCGGCGAAGTCCTCCCCGGCCCCGAGCCGTCTCAGCACGTCCTGCGCCGCTTCCTCGGTGGCGAGCACGATGTGGCTGGCCCTGACCATCTCGGGGGTGGCGAAGAGCTCGCGGTTGTTGTCAAAGAAGATCTGAAGCTCTTCTTCGGTGAACTCGACCCCGGCGGTGACCGTCTTTTCGGCCAGCAGGGAGACGCGCACGTCTTCCTCCACCGCCTCGCGGGTGACGCCGTAATAGGCCAGCGCCCCGGCGAAGGCATCCTCTCCCCCGAAGCGGTCGATCAGCTCGCGCATGTACTCCTGCACTTCCGTCTCGTCCACGGTGACTTTCGCATCACGGGCCGCCTGCATCACCAGCCGGCGCGTGATCAGCTCATCGAGCGTCTGCTGGCCTACCCTGGCGTACATGGCGCGGTACAGCTCGCCACGGGTGATGCGGTAACCGTTCACCGTGACCACCGTCTGGGTGTACTGCCACAACATTGCCGCGCCTGCTCCCAGGGCGATCACCGCCACCACCAGTGCCGCTATCAGTAGACGGCCAGGAAGCGGGCGACCGATGCCGGTGTGAGCTCTACCGGGTTCTCGCAATGCGGTTGCCTCCTCGGGAAATTCGACTCTTACCGACATGGCTTCTCGTTGCGTCGGAGGTCTTCCTGCCTGACCGGCGCCGGCGGCAGAAGATCCCTCGCCGCTCAGACGTGAAACTCCACCACGTCGCCGTCCTGCAGCACGTGATCGCGCTGCACCATCTGGCCGTCGAAGGTGGAAGCTCCCCAGACCCTGGCGTACTTGAGATCGCGGGCGAAATCCTTGTGCACGGCGGCCGCCGCCTCCAGGAGCGTGCAACCCCGTGGCAGCACGAAGGGTGCCGTAAGATCGGGTTTCTTGCCGGGCGCCCTGGTGTACACGCGTATGATCCCCAGCGATTCGAAGATGCGACGCTTGAGCTCGTCCAGGTTGTCTCCCCGGGTGGCCGACACCGCCACCACCGGCAGGCGTTCGCCGAGCAGCTCACGCAGGAGCTCCGCGTGCTCCTGGGCCCCCGGCCGGTCGCGGCGAGTTCCGGCGACCAGCCCCCGCTTGCCGCCCTCTCCCGAAAGGTCGAGCCGCATCCCCCGCAGAAGCTCGAGACTTTCTTCTGCCTGGCTGAGAACGTCATCGTCGCTGAGGTCCAGCACCAGCACGACCGCGTCGGCCGCCCGCGCCACCCCGGGCAGCCACGGAGGCATAAGCTCCCTCGCCAGCGGGGGCAGGTCCACGAGCTGAATCTGCACGTTCTCGAACGGCATCATCCCCGGCTGGGGTTCGCGGGTGGTGAACGGATAGTCGGCCACCACCGGCTGCGCGTTGGTCAAGGCCGCGAGCAGGGCGGATTTGCCGCCGTTGGGCGGTCCCACCAGAGCTACCTGCCCGGCACCCTCACGCCGCACGTGATGGGTGGGCCGATGGCGCGCCGAAGCCGGGCGCCGGTTGCCTTCCTGGCGCAAACGGGCGATGCGCCGCTTGATGTCGGCCTGCATCTTCTCGGTACCCTTGTGCTTGGGGATGGTTCGCAGCATGTCCTCAAGGGCGGCGAGCTTCTCCTCAGGGGTCTGCGCCTCCCGGAAACGCTGCTCGGCCTCGCGGTATTCGGGAGTCAGGTTGGCAGGCAACTTCCGCTCACCTCTTTCGCCAACCCCGACTTCTACGCCGGCGCGCGACCGTCCTTCAGTAGACGGCCCTTTCTGAACCTCCCCACGGCTAAAGCCGGGGGGTGCTGAGGGGAACCACCGCCGCCTCTCCCCGGCTCTCGCCGGAGACTTGCGCCTCCGCTAGGGCATCCGGGGCCTCGGCCTTGGCTATCCCCTCTTCCGCGGGCGACCCGCTCCGACTCCAGGGTAAGACCCCGAAGGAGGACGGCCCGAGCCGTCCATTCGCAGGTTGGGTGGCTTCGCTCCACGCCGCCCGCAAGAGCGGTTCCGCACCCGGCCAGCGCATTCGCGCCAGGCCCGCGTGGAGCAAATTGTCTTCCCCCACGCACCGCGCCAGAAACGCCGAGTAGAGGTCGCGCTGCATGAAGACCCCGCACTCGCAGGCGTGGACGCGCAGGGCCAGAGGCTCTTTCTCGATCGTCCCACAGCCGTGACAGGCCTGGGAGAGCTTCGTCTCGTCCCGCAGCAGCCGGGACGACCGGCCTTTGCTCTTCCGAACCAGCTGGTGGACGCCGAACTGCCGATCGACTTCCACCAGAAGGTGCACGTGGTCCGGCATGACCTCAAGCTCGGCGACTTCCGCGCCGTATTCTTCAGCTACGGCACGTATAATCGGCTTTGGCCGCTCGGCGACCTCGGGGACCAAGACGGGGCGGCGGTGCTTGGGACACCATATGCCGTGGTACTTGCAGGAATAGACCACGTTGTTGTGCGATTTGTACTCCACCGTGTACCGCGGCATGGAAACATTATACCCCACCCAAGCTGCCTGCCGGCCGCCTTATCCCCTTGGCCGAAGCCGGGGGCTTGCGGCGGCCACTCCTCGGTCAGGCCTCGTCCGGTCGCACGCAGTCGAACCGGGGTAGCCTGGCCAGCATGGCCATCACCATGTTCTCCAGGCGGGCGCCCAACCCTAGCAGGCGGACGCTCACCCCCGGGCGGGCGGCCAGGCCGTCCAGGAAGCGGATCAACCGTCCGAACGTCTGCTCCGACGGTAGCTCGAGGTCGGCGAGCTGGATCTCCAGCTGCCGCTGGCCCGCCCGCAAGGCGGTGCGGAGCTCGGCCGTCAGTCGTGCCAAGGTCTCGGCGTCGAGCAAGCCTTCCAGGCGGAAGCGCCTCCTGGGCGCCGGCCCGACGGCGGCCTCGAGATCGGGATGATGGGCCAACCAGCGGCCGAGTATGTAACGGCCCATCAGCTTGTAGCCTGCGGCACCGGGCCGGCCGGTGAGGAAGTCGAGGAAGGCGTTGCCCAGCCCGTAAAAGCGGGCGAACGCGCGGACGGTGGCCGCCTGCAGCTCCTGGGGAGTCATGCGGGCGGGAAGATGCACCACGTGATGACCGTCGTAGCGCGACCAGTCACGGGTCAGCAGCCTCCCCTGGCGCTCGAGGTCGGCGAACAGCGTCGTTCCGGGGAGGGGGGTGAGCACCATGAACTGGGCGGTGTCCAGCCTCTCGGCGCGGGCGAAGGCGACCGTCTCTTCCACCGTCTCGACGGTGTCCTCGTCGCCGCCCAGCACGAACATGCCGTGGACGGCGATGCCGTGCCGGTGGAAGGCCCGGATGCAGTGGCGCACGTCCTCGACACCCTGGCCTTTGCGGAAGCTCCGGAGGGTGCCCGGGTTGACCGACTCCAGTCCCACGTGTACCATTCGGCAGTTGGTGCGCGCCATGAGCCGGAGAAGCTCGGCGTCCCGCGCGGCCTCCACCCTCACCTGCGCCATCCAGGCCCGCGGGACCGCCCGCCGTTCCAGGGCCAGACGCAGGATCTCGCGGGCGCGGGACGGTGATGCCGTGAAGTTGTCGTCGTAGAAGAACACGCGCCTGCCCCGGCAGGCGGCCAGCTCCGCGACCACCGCCTCGGCGGCCCGGAACCGGTACCGGCGGCCGAACATGGCGGTTACCCCGCAAAAGGTGCATTCGTGGGGACAACCGCGCGAGGTCAACATCGGGTGCAGGCTGAGGCGTCCGGCGTTTTGCAGCACCCCGAGGTCGGGCCGGGCAAGCGCGTCGGGTTCCACCGGCGGAGGCAGGGGATTGTGCACGCAGCTTCCCCCTTCGCGATAGGACAGCCCGGGCACCCAGCGCCAGTCCTCTCCCCGCGTCAGGCAGTCGACCAAGGCCGAGAGAGTGGCCTCCGCCTCTCCCCGCAGCACGTAGTCGGCGACCTCGAGACCCTCCTCGGGCAGGAAGGTTACGTGGGGGCCGCCGAGCACCACGGTGACCCCCTGGTGTCGCAGCAGGCGCGCCAGACGGTAGGCCTCGGGCGCGGTGGAGGTGGTGACGCTCAGCCCTACCAGATCGGAGCGAAGAAGCTCGAAGGCGGGGACCTCGCCGAAGGCCTGGCACCAGACCCGGGCTTGGTGACCACGGCGTGCGAGTTCGGTGGCCAGCGTCACCAGGCCCAGCCGGGGCAGTCGCACCGAGCTGAACACGTGATAGTGGGGTGCCCTGGGCTCCACCAGGGTGATCCTGGCCGACGCGATCGCCTCCTTGCCGGGAAGCATGAGCACACGTCTGCCCGCCTAGATTGCCCTGGCCAACTCGTCACGATGCCGGCAGGGAACCGCGTTCGCGGTGAAGAAGTGATCTTTTCCAGCATATTCCCCCCGGGGGAAGGGACGTTGACGCACGAGATACGAGTACTGCACACCGCCGACGTGCACCTTGATTGCCTTTTCGCCGGGCTTCCGTACGAGCGGCGCGTCCAGCGCCGCGAGGAAGTCTTCCAGGGCCTGCGCCGCGTTACAGAGCTGGCCGAGCAGCACCGGGCGGATGTGCTGCTGGTGGTTGGCGACCTCTTTGAGCCGGAGTTTCTTTCACGGGAGACCGTGGCCCGCGTGGCCGCGCTTTTCCGCTCCCTGGAGGCCTCGGGCACGCGGGTCGTCCTCGTGCCCGGCAACCACGATCGCCTCGATGACCGGCGCAGCCCGTACGCCGAGGAGCTTTTGCCGCCGGGCGTGCACGTCTTCCGAGGCGAGGACTTCACCTCTTGCCGGCCGGTCGAGGGACTGACCATCTGGGCGATGCCCTTTGTGGACGCCGCCCGGCGGCGCCGCGCGCTCCGGGGCTTTGCCGGGCGTTTTTCGCGTTCGCCGGATGAGGGTTTCCGTATCGTCGCCCACCACGGCGCTTACTCCGGCTTCACCGTGCCCGAAGGCGAGTACGCCCCGGTGCTCCCCGAGGATCTGGCCGATACCGACGCCGACTACGTGGCCCTGGGGCACCACCATAGCTTCCGCGATTGCTCGCCGCCCAAGGGACCGCCCACCTTCTATCCCGGCAGCCCCGTACGTTTGGACTGGACCGACCTCGCCGAGCGCCGGGCCCTGCTCGTGCGCCTGGAGCCGGCCACCCGGACGGTGCGGGTTGAGCCGCTTGCGCTGCCCGACCGACCCTTCCTGGTAGTGGAGTTCAACCCCGCGGAAGGACCGCTGGAGGAGCTTTTCGCCGAGCTCGAACGCCTCGGCGATGGGCGGGCTTTGCTCCGCGTGATCCTCGAGGGAACCGTGCCCGAGGACCGGGCGGTTGTCCCCGGACGCGTCGAGGCCGCCTGCCGTGACCGCTTCTTCCACGTTCGGGTGGACGACCGCACCCGTCTGGCAGGTGCCGACCGGCCGCGCTCGACCATCGCTTCGCTGTTCCTGGCCCGGCTGCAAGCCCGGTCGGCGCCACCGGAGCTCGTGGAACTGGCCAGGAGATTCGGCCTGGCCGCGCTGGAGGGGGAGAACTTCCGTTAGCCTGAGACTTGTGCGTCTGGAATGCCACGGCTTCGGCAAGCTGGTGGGGGCCTCGGTGGTCTTCGGTCCGGGCCTCAACCTGGTGTTCGGCCCCAACGAAGCGGGCAAGTCAACGCTGGTCGACGCGATCCTGGCGGGGCTTTACGGACTGAAGGGCCGCACCTCCTTCTTCCAGCACCTGCGGGAACTCCGCTCCCCCTGGCAGGCGGGCGCCCCTTATGCGGTGACCGTGACCTTCACCACCCGCGAGGGTGAGGAGATGCTCGTACACCGCGATCTCCGGGAAGGCCGGGCGCAGGTATGGCAAAAGACCGCTTCCGGCCTGCTTCCCGTGGACGAAACGGTGCTCGAGCAGGCCCTCGCCGCCCTCGGCGCGCCGTCGGCCCCGCTGTTCACCTCTGCCTTTTTGGTCCGCCAGCAAGAGGTGGCGGCCCTCGATCGCAAAACGCTTGGCCAGGCGCTGGTGGAGAAAGTCACCGCCGGCGAAGCCGCGGTGACCGCGCGTGAGGCGCTGCGGCGACTCGAGCGCCGGCGTCAGGAACTGGTGCGGGGCGGAGAACGCCAGCCGGGCCTGCTGGTTCAGGCGAGGGACCGGCTGCGCCGCTGCCACGAATCCCTTGAACGCGACCGCCAGACTGCCGGTCGCTACCACGATGCCCTGGCCCAAAGCCACCAGCTCGCCGTCGACCGCGACGCCTTGCGGGCCGAACTCGATCGGCTGCTTCCGCTGGTCACCGGCTACGAGCGGCTGCAGGAGGCCCAGCGCGCGCTGGCCGAACGCCAGGAGGAGCTGGACCGCGAGGCAGGGCGCCTGGAGAAGTGCCGGCGTTTGCAGCGGGAGCTTGCCGCGGTGACGGAAGAGGTGGCCGCCCTGACGGTGGGCGATCGCTACGCGTCCTGGCAGGAGCGGACCGGGGAGACGCTGGAGGGTCTGGAACGCTCGCTCGAGGGACTCAGGCAGCAGCTTGGGGCCGCGCGCGCGGGCGTCGCCGAACGCGAAGAAAGGCTGAATGCGGTCACCGCCCAGCTCGAAATGGTGCGCGAAGAGCTCGGTCGGGTGGACCCCGAGGGCTCGGGACCTTCGGTGCTCGACCGCGCGGAGGAACTCGCCCGCGAACAGGAGCAGTGCCTGCGCCAGGCGGAAGACCGGCAGGCGCAGGCCGAACTGCTCGCCCCTCGCGCTTCGCTGGCCCACTGGTGCTTCCGCGGCTTCCTGGCGACGGTGGCCCTCGCCGTGCTCGGCACCTGGGGATGGCTGTCCGGGCTGAGGTGGGCCTTGTGGGGGGCGGTGGGCACCGTCTCGCTCGCGGGCATACTGCTGGGAGGTTACCTGCGCCTGATGGGGGACCTCCGTCACCGTGAGCTGCTGGCGCAGGAGGCGGCGCATTTTCAGCGTCAGGCCCGCGAGCTGGAGCAGCGTCTTGGCCGACTGGCCGGCGGGGGAACGCTGGCGGATCTCCGGGAGCGCGCCCGCCGGGTCTTCGAGCTGACCGCGCGCCTGTCGGAGCTCGAGCGCTCGCGGGGGGCGCTCGAGCTGGCGCTGGAGATGTCGGGGCTGGCGGCCCTCGAAGAGGCAGTAGGCCGGCGGCAGCAACTCATGGCCCAGCTGCTCGGTGAGCTCGGCGTCCAGGACGTCGAGGAAGCACGGGCCTTGATCGTGCGCCATCGCGACCTCGTCAGGACCAAGGAGGTGCTGAGCGCGGAACTGGCGGGCCTGCTCGGGCAGGCACAGCCCGAGGACCTCGCGCGGATCACCGACCGCCTGGCCGGCGAGGTGGCCGCCCTCCGCTCGCAGCGGGATGCCGTTCGCGGCGAGCTGCGGGTCGACCTCAAGCCCGATGAGTACGTGGGTTACGCCGCCAGGCGGGAGGAGCTTGAAGGCCGGCTGGCCGAGACGACGGCGGCCCTGGAGCGCCTGGACGAGCGGATCCGCGTGCTTCGAGGCGAGCTGACGGAAGGCGATCCCTGGGAGCTTGCCGCCCGGGCCGATGCCGAGGCCCAGCTCATCGCCCAGCTGGAGCGGGAGGCCGCGGCACTGGAACTGGCGGAGCAAGCCCTGTCGGAGGCGGCCGAGGAGGCCCAGCGCATGGTAGCCCCGGCCCTGCAGGAAAGGGCGGGCAGCCTCCTGGCCCGGCTCACCGGGGGCCGCTACCGTGAGATCGCCGTCGAGGTCCAGGAAGGGGAACTTGGGGTCAGGGTGCGGTCACCCGAGACACAGGCCATGGTGTCCGACGCCGCGCTGAGCACCGGCACGCGTGACCAGCTGTACCTGGCCCTTCGGATGGCCCTGGCGGAGTACCTCTCGGGTTCGCCCGACGCTCCGCTGATCCTGGACGACGCCTTCGTGCACTACGACGCCGGGCGCCTGGCCAACGCGGCCGCCGCGATGACCGAGCTGGCCCGAGCCCGGCAGGTGATCTGGGTGACCAAGGACGAGGAGTTGACGCGTCTTCTTCCTGACGCAAGCGTGATCCGCATCGACCGGGTGGGGGGGGTGTCCTGATGGTCCGGCTGCGCTGGCTGGGCCACGCCATGTTCCTGATAACGTCGCCCGGGGGAATAAGGGTGGTCACCGACCCCTTCGGCGGCGGCATGGGCTACGGTACCCCGCAGGTAACCGCGGACGTGGTTACCGTCAGCCACGAACATTTCGACCACAACGCCGTCAAGGAGGTGCGCGGCGACCCCCTGGTGCTCCGGGGACTGAACGCCCGCGGCGGCTGGCAGCGGATCTCCCGGGAAGTAGGGGACGTGAGGTTGACCTCGGTTCCGGGGACCTACCACGACGCCGACGAAGGGGCGCGGCGCGGACGCAACGCTTTGTGGCTGGTGGAGACGGGGGAGATGAAACTGCTTCACCTGGGCGACCTGGGTCACGTGCCCTCGCGGACGGTGGCCGGCAACGTCGGACGGCCGGACGTCCTCTTCCTCCCCGTGGGCGGGGTGTACACCGCCGACGCCGCCGACGCCGACCAGGTGGCAGGGCTGTTCAACCCACGGGTGGTGGTGCCCATGCACTACCGCACACCGGCGATAGCCGACTGGCCCATCGCGACGGTGGACGAGTTCCTCGCCGGCAAACCCGAGGTGCGTCACTTCCAGCAAGGCGAGCTGGAACTGACACCGGACGGACTTCCCCAGGGGTGCTCGGTCTGGGTGCTGACCGTTACCGGCGCCGAGGGCTAGTGGATCTGCGGAGAAGGCCCGGACTCAGGCTGTCCGGGCCTTCTCCGCGTGCATGCGCCGTAGTTCCTTGCGCAGCACCTTGCCTATGGCGTTCTTGGGCAGGGCGGGAACGAACTCGATCTCACGCGGACACTTGTAGCGGGCCAGGCTCCTTTGGCAGTGCGCCAGGATGTCCTCCTCACCGGCGCGCTCGCCGTAGGTGAGCACCACGTAGGCCTTGATCTCCTCCCCCATCACGGGGTCGGGGATGCCGATGACGGCGGCCTCGGCCACCGCCGGATGGGTCAGGAGCACTTCTTCCACGTCGCGGGGATAGACGTTGAAGCCCCCGCGGATGATGAGGTCCTTTTTGCGCTCGACGATGTACAGGTAACCGTCCTCGTCCATGCGGGCCATATCCCCGGTGTGCAGCCAGCCTCCCCGCAACGCCTCCGCCGTCTCCTGGGGCATGCGGTAGTAGCCCAACATCACGTTCGGGCCGCGTACCAGCAGTTCACCCACCTCACCCACCGGCAGGGCGTCACCGGTGTCGTCCACGATGCGGACCTCCACCCCGGGCAGGGGGAGCCCCACCGAGCCGGGCTTCTGGGGATAGCCCTCACGGTGGGCGGTGACCACCGGCGAGGCTTCGCTGAGCCCATAGCCTTCCAGGATCACGCAGTCGAACTTGCGCTGAAAGCTCTCGAGCAGCTCCACCGGGAGGGGAGCGGCACCCGAGGTGCAGCGCTTGAGGGAAGAGGTGTCGCGGACGTCGGCGTCGGGGTGATTGAGCAGCATGTGGAACATGGTAGGCACGCCCGCGAGGTTGGTCACACGGTGCTTCTCGATCAGGCGCAGGGCCTCGCCGGCTTCGAACCAGGGCAGCAGCACTCCCTTCATTCCGTACAGCTGTCCCACGTTCATCAGCGTCAGCCCGTAGGAGTGGGCCAGCGGCAGCACGAACAGCGCCACGTCTTCGCGCGTGTACCGCTGCGTTTCCGAGGCAGCCACGGCGTTGCCGTACAGGTTGGCGTGCGAGAGCATCACCCCCTTGGGCCGGCCGGTGGTGCCCGACGTGTAAAGCAGCACGGCCGGGTCGTGGTCGGCCACCGCCGACGCCGGGAAGGTGTCCGGCCGCCCGGCCAGAGCATCCGGGAAGGCAACCGTTCCTTCCGGTGCGGTGTCCGTGCCCACCAGGATCACGCCGGCGACCGAGGGCGCCCGAGCGATGCACGGTCCGAAGTTGGGATAAAGCAGGCTGTCGACCAGCACCACCTTCGCCTCGGCGTCGCGGAGGATGAAGCTCACCTCCGCCGGGTTGAGCAGAAAGAGAATGGGCACCAGCACGGCGCCCATTCGCCAGACCGCGTTATAGGCGATGCAGGTCTCGGGGCTGTTCAGGGTGATGCAGGCCACGCGGTCGCCGGGCATCACCCCGAACCCGGCAAGCGCATGCGCCAGCCGCCCGGAGTCGGCGTTCAGCTCCACGTTGGTGTAGTCACGGTCCTTGTAGACCAGCCGCACGTGCTCGCCATAGCGGCGGATGTTGTCCTCCGCCAGCTCCACGAGGTTCACCGGGACCACCTCCCCGTAGTTCCACCAATATAGACGGAATGTTCGGTGAGGTGGCAATATTCAGCAGGACAGGAGCAAATCCCTCTCTTCCTCGGGCACGCCCGCGAGTTCCAGCGCCAGCCGCTGCTTGTCGGCCAAGGCCGCCTGGCGGAGGATCATCACCCGTTGCGCCTGTGGGGATCCGGCCCCGTGCATGGACTCCAGCAGGGCGGTGCCGCCGGTCATGTTCTCGAGCAGGCGGGCCACCCTCACGCGCACCGCGGTGGCCGCCTGCCCGGCGCCCTGGAAGTACTTGCCGAGCAGCGGGCCGACCTCGGGGTGGGCGAAGTCCTCCTCTGACGGCAACGTGGCCAGCAAACCTCCGGCAAGGTCGTGGGCCAACCGTGCCACCTCGTAGGCGAAGCGGGTCACGTTCTGCTTGACGGTGTTGGCCAGCAAGGGGTCCACCAGGTAGGCCCCGGAGGGAGTGGCCCGGCCCTCCACCGAGCAGGCAAGCGATCCCGCGTACATCGTCTCCACCAGGTGCACCATCTCCACCAGCTTGTCACGCACGTGGGAGGCCTGCAACACGCCGTTCAGCCGCGCCATGACGGCCGCCGCGCCGATCATCACGTCGCCCACCCCGACCTTGCAGCCCCCGTAGTTTTGCCGGTGGTAGGAGGCAAACCGCTCCACGAGCGTCCCCGTCCACCGCCACTCCCCGGCCATGAACACCCGTTCCCAGGGCACGAATACGTCCTGCAGAATGGTGGTGGTCTCACCTCCTACCACGCCGAAGCGCGCGTTGCCCACGTCCACTCCCAGACCTGCCCGGCGCCGGCCGTCGTTGGTCTGGCGACCGAACACGTGCACCACGCCCGGAGCGTCCACCGGCACGGCGCAGGCCACCGCGTAAGCCCTGTCCGCCTCGCCCAGGGCCATGGTGGGCATCAGCACCATGTGGTGCGCGTTGGCCATGCCCGTCTGGTGGGCCTTGGCGCCCCGCAGCACCACCCCTCGCCCGTCGCGGTCGACCACCCGCACATAGAGGTCGGGGTCTCGCTGCTCCGAGGGTCGCCGCGCGCGATCCCCCTTCACGTCGGTCATCGAGCCCGCACACATGAGGTCGCCGGCCTGAACTTCGGCAAGGAAGGCGGCGAGCCGCCTGTGGTAGTCGGTTCCGTGCTCCGCATCCATCTCATAGGTCACCGAATACAGCGCGTTGAGGGCGTCAAGTCCCACGCAGCGCTGAAAACAGCTTCCGGTCTTCTGCCCCAGCAGCCGCAGCATCTTCACCTTGGCCACCAGGTCACCGGTGTCCCGGTGAACATGGGTGAAGCGGTTGATCGGCCGGCCGTCAAGGTGCGATCGTGCGGTCATCAGCCCGGCGTACCGCTCCTCGTGGGCGAGCTCATAGGTCAGCGCCGCCGCGCGCACGTGGGGGGCGAGCACGGGATGGGCGGTGACGTCCTCCACCCGCTCGCCGCGGTAGTACAGGCAAGGCTTCAGCCTGCGCAGCGACTCAAGATACTGCTGGCCGGTCATCACGGCGCCCACCCCCCAAGGAGCATGCCGGCGTCCAGAGCCTGCGGGAACTTACTGACAATTCGCCGGGAAGGGGGCGGGCTCCTCCGGCGCCCGGATCATATGGCGCGGTGGAAAGCCACCCGCGGCTGGCCGGGGCCTGCGTAATCGGGCACCACGGGGATGCCGTCCGGGCCCGGCCGGCCCAGCATCTGCATTCCCAGACCGAGGTGAAAGCGGATGGAATCGAGGTTGCCGGGGGTGGTGATGGCCTGCAGCCGCCTGCAGCCGCCTGCAGCCGCGGCCGCGCGCCTGCTCGATGAAGTGCTCGTACAGCCGCCGCCCGCGGCCCTGTCTGCGGTTTGCGCGACGCACGGCGACGAGGTGCACCTAGGCCACGGGGCCGGTCTGCGCAAGAAAGCCGAAGAGATAGGCGAGCACGCGGCCTTCCTCCCCGATCACATGGGCCGTATCGCCGAACTGGTAGAGGAAGATGGGGTGATGCAGGTGGGCGGTACGCTCACTTCCCCAGAAATCAACCAGTTCGGCGAGGATCTGGTCGAAGTCTTCCTTGGAGCACCGGGCGATCTGGATCTCGCTCACCTCCGGGCAGGGGCTTCGCCCCGGCAAGATCACCCGCGGAAGAACCTGGACGACAGACAGCCGGTGCACCGGACCCCGTATTGCGGCATGTCTTTACGCCTCCTGACGCAGGTTATGGGTGTCGGCGCCCGTCAGGCTACGGGCCTCGGCAAAAGCCCGGCTTCCTCCACGATGCGGGGAACCATCTCCTCCCACATGATGGCCATCACGTGCACCCCGCGGACCCCCTTGATCTCGCGCAGGCGCTGGATGGTTTCCACGGCGATGCGGATGCCTTCTTCGGCCTGCCGTTTGCGTTCCACACCCTTCATACGGTCGAGCAACGCGTCGGGCACGGCCATGCCGGGCACCTTGCTCATGTAGCGCAGGGCACCGAAAGACTTGGCAGGGCAGATGCCTCCGAGGATGTACACCTTTTCATCGAGGCCCGCGTCGTGCACCATCTGCATCCACCGCTCGAAGCGGGGAAGGTCGAAGATGGCCTGGGTCTGGATGAACTGGGCACCCGCCGCCACCTTCTTCGCCAGGCGGCGCACGCGGAAGGCAAAGGGCTCGGCGAAGGGGTTCTCCGCCGCACCCACGAAGAAGCGGGGTCGCGCGTTCTCGGCGATGGCCTCGCCGTTTTGGAAGATGCCGGGGTCGGCCATCTCGCGCACCATCTTGACCAGCTGCACCGAATCCAGGTCGAATACGTTGCGGGCGGAGGGGTGGTTGCCGAAGGACTGGTGGTCGCCGCTCAGGCACAGCAGGTTGCGGATGCCCAGGCTCCAGGCCCCCAGCAGGTCGCTCTGGATGGCGATGCGGTTACGGTCGCGGCAGGTCATCTGGATGATCGGCTCGCCGCCGGCCGCCAGCACGTGCACCCCCGCGGCTATGCTGGACAGACGGACGATGGCCGTCTGGTTGTCGGTGAGGTTCTGGCCGTCGGTCACGTCCTTGAGGAGCTCGGCGTGGTGCCGGATGCCGTCGGCCGCGGCCCCCTGGGGAGGGCCCACTTCCGCCGTGACCACGAAGTGCCCGTCGTGGAGCAGCCGTTCGAGCTTGCTTTGGCCGTTACTCATACCGCGACGTCCTCCCGGAGAAGCTTGCGGGGTCCACCGTCCCTGGCGCGGGACCAGTCCTTGGGGGGAAGCACGACCTCCAGGAGATCGAGCCTTCCGAGCTTTTCGAGGCGGTCGTGGATCTCGTGCCAGGCGCAGCTTAGCTCCTCGCCGACCTCGCAACGGCCGCCCTGAGAGCCGCCGCAGGGACCGTTGAGCAGGCTCTTGGAGCAGCGGGCGACGGGGCAGATGCCGCCGGTGAGATGCAGCACGCAGTCGCCGCACAGGCCGCAGCGCTCCTCCCAGGTGCCGGGCTGGCGGGAGCCGCCGGCGAAGCGGGTGTCGACCGCCGGTATCACCCAGGTTGCGGGGTAACGTTCGGCCAGGAACTGCACCCCAACGCCGCAGGCCATGGAGACCACGCACTCGGCCTTTTCGACATGCCCGTCCAGCGCCTCCAGGAACTCGACGTCGCACTGGCGCGTGAGCACTTCGGTGGTGACCGTCAGGTCATTGCGGGCCAGCAAGATGAGGTCGCGAAGCAGGGCCACCTCCTTCTCGCCGCCGGCATGGCACACGGTGACGCACTCCGAACAGCCGGCGATCACCACCTTGCGGTAGCTCCGGAGGCTCTCCAGGATGGTGGACAGCGGCTTGCGCTCGCAGACGATCAAGGCTCTCCCTTCCCCTCCGCGGCTAGTACTCGGCCGGCATCTGCCGCAGTTGTTCGTAGGTGAAGACCGGGCCGTCCTGGCACACGTAGCGGGAACCGATGTTGCAGCGGCCGCACTTGCCGATCCCGCACTTCATGCGCATCTCCAGCGTGGTCACGATCTGGTCGGGGGCAAAGCCGAGCTTCTCCAGGTTCTCCAGCACGTACTTGATCATGATAGGGGGGCCGCAGGTGACGGTCACCGTGTTGGCCGGGCTCGGTGCCACGTCCATCAGCACCTGCGGGACGAAACCCACGCGCCCGGTCCAACCCTCGTCGCCGCGGTCCACGGTGACGTGAAGCTCGGTGTCCTGGCGCCGTTGCCACGCGTCAAGCTCCCACTTGAACACCAGGTCCCCGGGGCTGCGCGCGCCGTAGATGATGCTGACCGCGGCATAGCGCGAGCGGTTGGACGGGTCCAGCACGTAGTTGATCAGCGAGCGCAGCGGGGCAAGGCCGATGCCGCCACCGATGAACACGATGTTCTTGCCCTCCATTTCCCGGTAAGGGAAATGGTTGCCGTACGGACCGCGGATGCCGAGGTGATCGCCGGGCCGGCTCCAGTGCAGGGCGGTGGTGACCACCCCGGCCCGCTTGACGGCGAACTCGAGGTAGCCCCGCTGCGTCGGCGAGGAGGTGATGGAGATGGGAGCCTCGCCGACGCCGAGAAGCGACAGCTCGGCGAACTGCCCCGGCTCGTAGCTGAAGCTTGCGCGGACGGCAGCGTCGGCGAAGACCACGCGGAAGGTTTTCACGTCCTGCGAGGCCGTCTCGGGGATGATCTCGTCGATGGTGGCCAGGTGGGGCAGGTACGGGTTCACGCTTCCACCCCCTCAAGTTCGGCGATCACCTGTCGGAGGTCCAGGTTCACGGGACAGATCTCCACGCATCGCCCACAGCCCACGCAGGCCGGGCGGCCCTGGCGCTCCGGGTAGTAGTTGAACTTGTGCATGATGCGCTGCCGCATCCGTTCCTTCCCGGTCATGCGGGGGTTGTGGCCCGACGCGTGCAGCGTGAACAGCGCGAACATGCAGGAATCCCAGTTGCGCAGGCGCACACCCTCACCCGGGCCGCCCTCGTCCACGATGTCGAAGCAGTGGCAGGTGGGGCACAGGTAAGTGCAGGCGGCGCACCCCAGGCAACGCTCGTGCAGGCGGTCCCAGACGGGGTGCTCGAAGCGCCCGTCCAGCCGTTCCTTCAGACCATCGGCCGGGACGGCCGCAAGGGCGCGCCGGGCGGTCTCGGCCACCCGGGCGGCGGCCGCCTCCGCCTCGGGCGGGGCGGGCGAAAAGCCCAGTCCTTCCAGCCACTCCGCCCCGCGGTCGGTGGTCGCTCGGGCCAGGTAAGCGTCGTCCAACGCGACCAGTATGACGTCCAGCCCCTCCTCACCCGCGGGGTCTCCCCCTACCGAGGTGCAAAAGCACGCGCGTGAAGGTTGCGAGCAGGCCATCCCCACCAGGATGGCCCGCGCCCGCCGGCCACCGTACAGGCGGTCGGGCCACAGCGGGTCCTCGAAAACCGGGTCCAGCAGGCAAAGCGCGCGGGCATCACACGGGCGCAGCCCGAAGACGACCAGTGGTCCGTCATCCACCTTCGCCGGCTCCAGGCGGGGTTTGCCGTCGGCCTCATGGAAGGTGAACAAGGCCTCGGTGCGCGGGAAGAAGATCTCCTTGGCGGTGCGCCGGGTCGGTCCCGGTCCCCTCCGGAGGGGGATTCCCGGGCGGTAGGGCAAAAAGGCCGCTTCCTCTCCCTCCCCGGTCGCCACCCAGAGCCGGGCCTGCCCGGCGACGTGGGCCAGGATGCGGTTCAGTTCGGAGTGCTCGAGGATCACGCCGGCCACGGCAGCTTCCCCTCTCCTCATCTGATGAACTCCTCCGGGTCGTCCGGCCGGAAGGTGGCCACCAGGGGACGGTCGGCGGCGTCCAGCCCCGGACGGTACGCAAAGCGCTCCTCCGCCTCGCGTCCGAGCCGCAGGTGGAGGTGGCGGAGGTCGACACCGACCGGGCAGGCGCGGACGCAGGCGCCGCAGTCCACGCAGCGCCCGGCCAGGTGCAGCGTGCGGGTGAGGTGGAAGACCATGGTGTCGGAAAGGTCGTCCGAGGAACCCACCCAGGTGGGGGCACTGCGGTCGCTGAAGCACTCGGGGCAGTAGCACATGGGGCAGGCCTGACGGCAGGCGTAGCAGCGAATGCAGCGCTCCACCGCCCGGCAGAAGGCGGCGTAACGCTCCTCGCCGGCCATCTGCCGGAAACGATCGAGCTCCGCGTAGCGGTCGCCGGCGGGCGGTCTTGATTCGCCGAGCACCCTCCAGTAGCGGTCGGCGCCCGGCAGCCGGCAACCGTAGCAGACCGGTTCCAGCAGGTCGGTCAAGGGCAGGCGCTCCTCCCAGTCCTCGCCGGAGCAGATCACCAGGTCGCCTTCGAGGCGCCCGGCGGCCGGCAGGCGGCCGGACAGCCGGCGCTCCAGCGCCCTGCGGGAGAGCATGCCGGTGCAGGGGACGCCGATGGCCAGCACGCGGTCGGGGCTCGCCCGGTGCTCGCGGCAGTACTCGACCAGGGTGCGGGCTTCGCAGGGCCGGGCCACCAGCGCCACCTTCTCATCCTTGAACCGGGTGAGGTAGACGGCCAGATTCTGATCGCAGGTGGCGTCGGCCACCAGGCGATCCGCCTGCTCGGCCGTACGGGCCAGGAGCGGAGTGGTGCGTAGCGGCAGCGTGCCCTTCTCCCAGCCCACGACCAGCCGCACGGTCCCTTCGGCCAGTAGCCGGGCGGCGGTCTCGCGCAGCAGGGCGTTCACCGACACAGCGCTCGCCTCGCTTTCCGAAAGCGACCGGCAGGGCCCAGCGCCCGCACGGTCTCGGTGACCTCGCGGATCACGTCCGCGAACT
This sequence comes from Symbiobacterium thermophilum, assembly GCA_020725145.1. GTDB lineage: Bacteria > Bacillota > Sulfobacillia > UBA995 > UBA995 > DYFO01. Next base: position 78,410 of record DYFO01000001.1, on the reverse strand, counting down.
TCTGCCCCTCGGCCGCCGACACCCAGGAGAACTGGACCCTCCCTTCCTCGAGCCCCACGTGTTCCAGCAAGGCCTTGAGCATGGCGAACTTGCGGCGGGCGACCAGGTTGCCCGCCAGATAGTGGCAGTCACCGGGGTGGCAGCCCGACACCAGCACCCCATCCGCTCCGCGTTGCAGGGCCTTGATGAGGTAGAACGGGTTGACCGCGCCCGAGCACGGTACCCGGATCACCCGCACGTTCGGGGGGTACTGCATCCGGGAGATCCCGGCGAGGTCCGCCCCGGCGTAGCTGCACCAGTGACACAGGAATGCGACGATCTTGGGCTCCCAGGCCTCACTCATAGCAGGGCCGTCACCTCCGCCAGGATCTGCTCCTCGGTGAAGCCGCGCAGGCTGACGGCGCCGCACCAGCAGGTGGCGGCGCAGGCGCCGCAGCCCTTGCACAGGGCCTTTTCCACCACGGCGCGGCCCCGGTCGGGGTCCACCTTGATGGCGGCGTACTGGCAGACCCCCTCACAGGTCCGGCAACCGCTGCAGCGGCCCTCGCGCACCTCCGCCACCGGGCCGCCGGCCTCGATGGCCTCGCGCGCCACCACCGTCGTGGCCCGCCCTACCGCCGCCAGCGCCTGCGCCATGCTCTCGGTGAGGGTCTTGGGGGCGTGGCAAAGACCCGCCACGAACACCCCCTCGGTCGCAAAGTCCACCGGACGGAGCTTGACGTGGGCCTCCAGGAAGAACCCGTCCGCGTTCAGCGGCACCTTGAGTAGCTGCGCCAGCGTACGGGCATCGCCGTGGGGTTCGATACCGGAGGCCAGCCCGACGACCCCGGCGCCGATCACCAGCTTCTCGCCGAGCAGGGGATCGAAGACCTCTACCCCGAGCCGCCCGTCGCGCTCGCTCAGCACGGGAGGTCGCTCCGACGGGTAACGCAGGAAGGTCACCCCCGCCTCGCGGGCCTGGCGGTAGTAATCCTCCTTGCGCCCGTAGGTGCGCATGTCGCGGTAGAGCACGTACACCTCGCGGTCGGGATAACGTCTGCGCAGGGCAAGGGCGTTCTTCACCATGTGCGAGCAACAAACGCGGCTGCAGTACGGCCGCGTCTCGTCCCGCGAACCCACGCAGCCGATCATCACCACGTCGCCCGCCGGGAGGCGGCCGGCGGTCAGTGCCTCCTCCATCTCCAGAAGGGTCAGCACGCGCGCGTCCTCGCCGTACCGGTAGCCTTCGGGCACGGCCGGAAAGGCTCCCGTGGCCACTACCACCACGCCGTGCCGGAAAGTGACCTCGCCGGCCGGCGTGGACAGCTTGCTGGAGAAGTTGCCCACGAAGCCCTCCACCTCACGGACCGTCGACCCCGTATGCACGGTGATCAGCGGGTGGGCCGTTACCTCGCCCACAAGCTCCGCCAGCAGGGCGGGGACGTCCTCACCCTCCAGGGTGGCGGTCAACCGCCGCGCCTGACCGCCGAGCTCGGCTTGCCGCTCCACCAGGCATACCGGGAAGCCCTGGCGGGCCAAGCCCAGCGCGGCGGTGAGCCCCGCCACCCCTCCTCCCACGACCAGCGCCGCCTGCGTCACCGGTAGCGACACGCGGTAAAGCGGCTCGAGGTGGCGGGCCTTGGCCACCGCCATCGTCACCAGGTCCTTGGCCTTGGCGGTGGCCGCGTCCGGTTCCTGCATGTGCACCCAGGAGCACTGGTCGCGGATGTTGGCCATCTCGAAAAGGTAAGGGTTGAGCCCCGCCTCACGGATGGTCTGCTGGAAGAGCGGCTCGTGGGTGCGCGGCGAGCACGAGGCTACCACCACCCGGTTGAGGTCGTGTTCGGCGATGAGTTGCTTGATGCGGTCCTGGGTGTCCTGCGAGCAGGTGTAAAGGTTCTCCTCGGCCCAGACCACGCCCGGCAGCCGCCGGGCGTGCTCCACGACTTCGGGCACCCTGACCACCCCGCCGATGTTGATGCCGCAGTGGCAGACGAAGACGCCCACGCGCGGAGCCCGGTTGGCCACCGGGCGCTCGGGCGGGTACTCGCGGCGCCGCACCAGCTCGCCGCGTCGCAACGCCAGCACCTTCCCCGCTTCGGCCGCCGCCGCGCTGGCCTCGACAACCGTTTCCGGAATGTCCTTGGGCGCGGCGAAAGGTCCGGCCACCAGCACGCCGGGCAGCGAGGTATGCGTGGGGTGTCCGGGCACCGGGCGGGGGAAGCCATACTCGTCGAGGCTGATACCCAAACGGCGGGCGAGCTCCACCACCTCGGAGGAGGGGCGCATGCCCACCGACAGTACTACCATGTCGAACTCCTCGCGCGCCGGCCGCCCGTCGTCGGCGGCGTAGCAGACCGAAAGACCTCCGGGCGTCTTGCCGGCTTCCACCGCTTCCACCTTGGCCCGGACCAGCCGCACCCCGTATTCGGCCTGCGCGCGGTTCAGGTAGTGCTCGAAATCCTTGCCGTAGGCCCGCATGTCCATGTAGAACACGGTGACGTCGAGGTCGCCGGCCACGTGCTCGCGGGCGATCACCGCTTCCTTCAACGCGTACATGCAACACACCGAGGAGCAATAGCCCTCGCCATAGCGCAGGTCGCGCGAGCCCACGCACTGCACGAAGGCGATGCGATGGGGCTTTTGGCGGTCGGAGGGGCGAACCACGTGGCCCTCGAAGGGACCGGAGGCCGAGAGGATGCGCTCGAACTCCACGCTGGTCACCACGTTGGGGAAACGGCGGTAACCGAGGTGGAAGAGCCGCTCGGGCGCGGTGGTGTCAAAGCCGGGACACAGCACCACCGCCCCCACTGCAAGCTCGCGGATCTCCTCGGGCTGGTCGTGGACCACCGCGCGGGCGCGGCAGACACGCTCGCACTCCATGCACTCGGCGCAGATGCCGCAGTCCAGACAACGCCGGGCCTCGGCCACCGCGGCCGCCTCGTCAAGACCCAGCTCCACCTCCTGGAAGCCGCGGAGGCGTTCCGACGAGGCGAGGGTGGGCATCACCGCCCGGGGAGCCCGGGGGGTCTGCCAGGGCACCTCGCCCACCACGGGTTCGGGGCGGGCGGCAAGACCGTCCTTCAGGTCCCGGCCGTCAAGGTAGCGCCGGATGGCGGCGGCGGCCCGACGCCCGGCGGCGATGGCCTCCACCACCGTGGCCGGCCCGCTGACCGCATCGCCACCGGCAAACACCCCGGGGAGTCCGGTGGCCAGCGTCTGGGGGTCGGCCGTCAGCGTGCCCCAGCGGCCGACCAGCGCCGTCCGGTGCTCGCCGGCGAAAGCGGTGTCGGGCGTCTGGCCGATGGCCACGATGATCTGGTCGGCATGCAGCGTGAAGTCGGAGCCGGGGACCGGCACCGGGCGGCGGCGCCCGGAGGCGTCGGCCTCACCGAGCTGCATCCGCAGGCACCGCAACCCGCGGACTTCGCCGTCCCCCAGCACCGCGGCCGGTGCGGTCAGGAAGATAAAACGCACGCCTTCCTCCTCCGCCGCCGCCACCTCATGCGGGGCGGCGGGCATCTCGGCGCGGGAACGGCGGTAGACGACGGTGACCTCTTCGGCGCCCATGCGCAGGCAGCTGCGGGCGGCGTCGACGGCCACGTTGCCGCCGCCGATCACCAGCACGCGCCGGCCCACGTCTACCGCCTCGCCGAGGTTGATGCGGCGCAGGAACTGGACGCCGGACACCACTTGCCGAGACTCCTCGCCGGGTATCCCGAGCTTCTGGTCCTGGTGGGCACCCACCGCGAGGAAGACCGCCCGGTAGCCCTGCCGCCACAGGTCGTCCAGGCTGAAATCGCGGCCCAGCGCGGTGCCGGTGCGGATCTTGACCCCCATGCGCTCGATCTGGCGAACTTCCGTCTCCAGCACCGGACGCGGCAGGCGGTAGGACGGGATGCCCACCGCCAGCATGCCGCCGGCGACCGGCAACGCCTCGAACACCGTCACCGCGAAGCCGTCCATCGCAAGGTAGTGCGCACAGGTCAGTCCGGCGGGACCCGAGCCCACGACCGCGACTTTCTCCGGGCGGGGCTCGGCGCGCGGCGCAAGTTCGATCTCCCCGTCGAGCTCGTGCTCGTAATCGGCGACGAAGCGCTTGAGGGCCGCGATGGCCACCGGCTCGTCGACAAGGCCGCGGCGGCAGGAAGCCTCACAGGGGTGATGGCAGACGCGGCCGCAGACGGCCGGCAGCGGGTTGTCCCGCCGGACCAGGGCCACCGCCTCCCGGAACTTGCCCTCGGCGATCAGCGCCACGTAACCCTGCGCGTGCACCCCGGCGGGACAGGCCACCTGGCACATGGGCCTGGCCGCCTTCTCGATGGCGAAGGCGTTGGGGTAGGCCTGCGGGAACGGGCGGAAGATGGCCTTGCGGAGGCTGAGCCCACCCTCGTACGCATTGGGCCTGCGGACGGGGCATTCCTTCTCGCAGTCTCCGCAGCCGGTGCACTTCGAGAGATCGACGTAGCGCGGGTGGCGGCGGACGCGGACGCGGAAGTTGCCGGGCTGCCCTTCAAGGTCCAGCACCTCGGCACAGGTCAAAGTTTCGATGTTGAGGTGCCGCCCGCACTCCACCAGTTTCGGCGAAAGGATGCACATGGCGCAGTCGTTGGTGGGGAAGGTCTTGTCCAGACGGGCCATGGTACCCCCGATGGACGGCGAACGCTCCACGAGGTAGACGTAAAAGCCCGCCTCGGCGAGGTCCAGGGCGGCCTGCATGCCGGCGATACCGCCCCCCACCACCAGCGCCGCGCCGGTTACCGACCCGGTCACGTCTGTCTTGGCCCCACGCACTGCTTCAGGCATCGGCGACCTCCCGCACAAGCTCCTTGAGCTCGTCAACGGCGACCGGCACCGCCCGGCGCCGGTCGGCGGCCATCCGGCGCACGGCGTCGCGACGCAAGGTCTGCACCAGCTCATCCATGTGGCGCAGACGGGCGGGGAAGGAGGGGTCCACGTAACCGCGTTCCACCGCCAGCTCGCGCAGCACCCCCATCACGTCGGTGAACTTGACGTCCTGCGGGCACCTGGCGTAACAGGTGAAACAGGTGGTGCACAGCCAGATCAGCTCCGAGCTGAGTACTTCCTCTTCCATTCCCAGCAGCACGAGCCGGATGATCCGGCGGGGGCTGTAGGCGGTATCGATCTCGGCCACCGGGCACCCGGCGGTACAGACACCGCAGCCAAAGCACACCTTGAGGTTCTGTCCTCCCGGACGGTCGGCCACCTCGTACTTGAAACGCGGGTTGACCACTCGCGGGGTCTTGTCGGAAGTCGCACTCATGCCTCTTCCCCCTTCCCGCCGGTCCGGCAGGAGATCTCCGCCACCAGCTCGCGGGCGGCCCGTGCCAGGCGCGGCGCACCCGCCGGCGACGCAAGCTCCATCCTCACCCTGCCGGGGTCCACCCCGGCCTGCTCCAGCAGGCGCCGCAGGTACTCGACGCGGCGCCGGGCGACCAGGTTCCCCTGCACGAACTCGCATGCCTCCTCATGGCAGCCCACCACCAGCACGCCCGCGTACCCGCGGGTCAGCGCCCCGGTGATATGCAGCACGTCTATCCGTCCGGAACAGGGGACGGCAACCAGTTCCAGCTCCTCGGGCCAGGCGCCCAGCTCGCGCGCCTCACGCGCGGCCCGGAGGGCGGAGCGCTCGCAGACGAAGGCCAAAAGCTTCATGTGGTTCGACCCCCCGACTCGAGCTGCCGGTAGATGTCCTCATCCGGGCAGGTCGTAAGGGTGATGGCCAGGGCCGGACAGGCGGCCACGCACACCCCGCAGCCGCGGCAGGCGGCCTTGTCCACCTTGGCCGCCGCCCGGTCCGCCTCGCGGTACCATGCGATGGCCATCGCGCGGTGGGGACAGAGGCGCACGCATGTAAGACAGCGGGCGCAGCGCGGAGCGTCCACCTCCGCCCGCACCAGGCCGTCAAGTCCCCGCAAGAAGGCATCGGCGACCGCGGCGGCGGCCACTCCGTCCACCAGGCAGCCCTCGAGATCGAGGTCGGCGCGCAGGCTGCCGGTCACAAAGATGCCCGGCCGCGGCGACCGGTGCCCGAGCCGCGAGTTCTCGCGGCGCGGTCCCAGGTCCCACTGGGGCAGGCAGGGCTCCTCGCGTTCGTCGAGCACCGCCAGGTCGATGGCCACCTCCACGGGTTCGCCGCCTTCCTCCGGCCAGGCCCACACCCGGTAGCCGCCGGCGGTTGCCGTCAGCATCGGAGGGCGGCCGGCGTCCCGGAAGAAGGTCACCCCCAGGTCGCGCGCCTCGCGGTACCGCGCCTCCAGACCATCGCCGGCCACCTTCAGGTCGCGCCCGAACCACAGCACCTCGGCCGCCAGTTGCCGGCGGACGGCGATGCCGAGATGCATGGCCGCCGCCTGTTGACGCAGGCTGTCGGGGGCCGATACGTCGAGGAAGAAGGCCACGCGCCTGCCGCGCAGGCGGCCGAGCGACGCCTGGGGATCGGCCAGCAGCCGTGCCATGTCCGAAAGGCCCAGGAGGTTGTAGGCAGGCTCCAGCCCGTGGTCGGCCGGCGATAGCCGGCGCCGGACGCCCGAGGCCAGCACCACGGCACCGGCCGTGAGGCGCCGGTTTCCCGCCTCGAGCCGGAAGGCGCCCGGCCCACCGGAAAGGGAGCCCGCGGGATGGCCGGTCAGCAAGGCCGCCGGGCCGGCGGCCGCCTGCAGGGTCTGAAGCCGCGTCCGGCCTTCGGCCGCCGGGGCGAGGTAGCCGGGCGCCGCCCGCAGGGTTCCGCCCGTCGCCTCCGCGGCCTCGAGCACCGCCACCTTGCGGCCGAGCCGCACGAGCGCCGCCGCGCACGAAAGGCCGCTCGGTCCGGCACCGACGACGGCAACCTCGACCTTCAAGCCGACCTCACCTCCTCGAGGTCCGCCGCGACCTGGGCCGCCGCCGCCCGTCCGTGGGCGATGCTGTCGGCGATGCCGCGCGGCTTCTGGCAGCTGCCCGCAAGGTAGATCCCCGGGCGTGAGGATCGCCAGCTTTGCCCGGGATGGCCGGCGAAGAAACCGGTCGGGCCGGTGTTGATCCCCAGCAGCCGGGCGAGCGCGGCCGTGTCGGGGCCGGGCCAGATGCCGGTGGAGAGCACCACGAGGTCGAACCCCTCGCGCCGGACGCCGCCCGCGCGCACATCCTCGAACTGAAGCTCGACTCCCGCGGCCACACCGGCCGCCCGCGACGGTACCCCCTGTACCAGGCGTAGCCCCTTGCGGGCCTGCTCGCGTGCGGTCGCCATGCTCTTTCCCGCGGTCTGCAAGTCGTTGAAGAACACGGTGACCTCCGCCGCGGCCTCGGCAACCAGGCCCAGCCCCAGCCGCAGGGCGTAAGGGCAGCACACCTCGGAGCAGTAACCCTTGCCCCATGCGGGGTTACGCGAACCCACGCATTGTACGAAGGCCACCCGGCGGGCGGCAGGCGGGCCTTGCCGCCGGCACCGCTCCTCAAGCTCCGACGCGGTGATCACCGCGTCCAGGCGACCGTAGCCGAGATCCGGCCACCCGGCGGCAGGCGCCGGCGCAAGTCCCGTCGCCACCACCAGCGCCCCCACCGCAAGCTCGGCACCGGTCACGGTTGCCCGAAAGTCCCCCGGCCGGCCCTCGAGCCCCTCCAGCCGGGTCCCGGTGCGCAGGACGACCGGTGAGGCCGCCAGCTCCTCGGCGAGATCCGAGGCCAGGCAGACCCCGCAGTGCAGGCAGCGATCGGTGGCCTTGCACGCGTAACCGACCGCGCGCCCGCCCGGCACCGCCGCTTTCTCCACCAGCGTTACCTCGAAATCCATGGCGGCCAGCGAGAGGGCGGCGGCCATGCCGGCCACCCCCCCGCCCAGCACCAGCACTCCTCGTGCAGCCAAAACTGAGGCCTCCTTCAGCCCCGCTTCTTGAACACCTTCAGGTACGAGTCGGCATAGACGTCCTGGTTGAGGATGATGCGGGCGGTGGCGATGGTGGCCATGAGTTCCTCGTCGTTGACGTTGACGATCGCCGCGTCCAGCCCGCAGCACATGGCCATGGCCATGAAGGTGCGATCCACGAGGGACCGGTTCACGCACTTTTGTGAGGCGTTGGAAAGGCCGATCACCGTCTTGGGGGGCGGGTCGGAGAGGATCTTGACCTGGCGCAGCGTCTCCAGCACTTCCGGCCCGTGATCTTGTGCGACGTTGACCGGCAGGATCAGCGGGTCTATCCACAGGTCCTCCAGCGGGAAGTCGTACTCGGCGGCGGCCGCCACCAGTTCCATGGCCAAGGCCAGACGGTTCTCGGAGTTCTTGGGAATGCCCTTGGCGTCCATGCACAGCCCGATCAGCTTGGCCCCGTGCTTGCGTGCCATGGGAAACGCGCGCTCGATGCGCGGGCGGTCGGCGTAGACGGAGTTGATCACCGCCGGCTTCCGGGCAAGTTCGAGCCCTGCCGCGATGGCGTCGTAGTTGGTGGAATCCAGGCACAGGGGCAGGTCGGACGCTTCCTGCACCACCCGGACCAGCCACTGCATGGCCTCCACGGGTTCGGCGGCGGTCGGCCCCACGTTGACGTCCAGGTAGTCGGCTCCCGCCGCTTCCTGCAGGCGTGCCAGCTGCCGGATGGGTTCGGGGTCGCGGGCCCGGATCGCCCGGGCGACGTCGCGAAACATCCCGTTTATCCGCTCTCCTATAAGGATCATCGATTGTCCCTCCCGCGGGCTAATTGCCGGCCATCAACCCGTCGATCTGCCGCCTGAGTAGCCGTACCGAGCCGGGATGCCGGAGCACGAAGATGTGGCCTCCGGCCTGCAGGAAGCACGATGCGGTCATGGCCTCCCAGAGCACCGCCCGGTCCGCAAGCTCGCCCCAGCTCGGGAACTCGTCGGCACCGGCCGACGCTTCCTTGACCCGACCCACCTCGTAGCCGACGGTGCAGAGGACCGGCATGGACAGCATGCGGTCGCCCTGCAGGGCTCCGAGGCGGATGCGCTCCATGATCGAGTAGGTGTACTCGATGCCGTAGCCCAGGGCCCCTACCGAGGGGTCGATGACGATGCGGTCAAGCGCCAGGTTCATCTCGCTGATGAGGATGTTCAGCTGCTTGCAGATGTTGATGTCGATGGGGGAAAGGGCGATGATGTTGTGCTTGTGCACCATGCACGCCGCGGTGAGCGTCTTGTAATGATCCTGGGTGGCCGTGCCCAGCAAGAGGTTCTCGCCCGCGCCGGCCTCGGCGATGACCGGCATGACCGCGTCGTCCTTGTCCTCGACCCCGCACCCGGTAACGATCAGCGGCACCTTGACCGCCTCGAGCACCTTGCGCAACGTCCCCGCGCAGTGGTCGGGGGAATGGTCCTGCTTCTCGGGATCCGCTCCCGCCAGCTTCAGGTACACAAGGTCGGCGCCGAACTCCTCGACGCACTTTTGGGCCCAGGCGGCCGGATCGCCCATGACGTCCCGGATGGGCGCGGTGAACACGGGGTTCCACTCGGGAACCACGTCCTGGACCTCCATGGCGATCACCGGCCGATTGGGCATCTCCCCCTCGAAGTGCAGGAAAGGAAGGGTGGAGTCTCCCCCTACCTTGACCCGATGCGCACGGGTTCCTCCCTCCGCGGCGGTGGCGCCCAGCACCACCTCGCCGACCTTGCTGGGGTATCTTTCCTTTATGCGCTCGACTGGCATCAACCCCGTCTCCTTTCCCTCAGGTTAAGCCAACCCTCGCGGCTATCTCCCGCACCGCCTGCAGGGCGGCCGACGAGGCCGGGAGGTCTCGAAGGGGCCTGCCCTCCAGATCGTACCGCGACACCAGAGGGTCCTGGGGTATGGTCCCCGCCAGTTCAAGCCCCGTAGCGGCGATCTCGGCCTCCAGGGGGCCGAGGTCTCCCTCCAACCGGTTCACCACCAGCCACAGGCGACCAGGGTCAAGTTCCAGGTTGCCGACCAGCTGCCGTACCCGCCCGGCGGTGCGGATGCCGCGGACGGTGGCATCGCTGGTGACCAGGGTAAGGTCCATGTCCTGCGCCACCCGGCGCGACAGGTGCTCGAGCCCCGCCTCGTTGTCGACCACGAGGTAGTCGTAGGCCCGGGCCAGGCCGGCCATGTGGGACCTGAGAAGGTCGTTGGGATAGCAGTAACATCCCGGACCTTCAGGGGTTCCCATGACCAGGAGATCCAGACGCGGCGACTCCACCAGGATGGAGCGCAGGCGGTACTCGACCAGCATGTGCTTGGACATGCCGGCGGGCGACGGTCCCGGCGCCTTCGCCTCCTCGAGGATGTCGGCGATGGTGTGCTCCGCCTTGAGGCCCAGGGCCTCGTGCAGGTTGGAGTTGGGATCGGCATCGACGGCCAGCACGGTGCCCCGATCCTGCTCCAGCAGCACCCGGATAAGCAGGGAGGCGAGCGTGGTCTTCCCCGTACCCCCCTTACCCGCCACCGCTACCTTCCGGGGCACGGTCTCACCCCCAACTCCGCGTCCCGGACCGAAGGGAACTGGTCAAGGTCGGTATGCGGCAGGAAAAGCGCCGAGACGAACTCCTCCATGTAACTGGAGCTTGCCGAGAGCTCGAGGTAGGTCAGGCGACGGGCGATGCGTTCCGCCTCGGCCCACGCCGGCCGCGACACAAGCGCCAGGCGGGCTCCCTTGACCGAGCTGTTACCCACGAACCGGTACCGCTCCAGCTCCAGGTCGGGCAGCATGCCGACCCGGATGGCGTCGCGGACATCAAGGTAGTTGCCAAAGCCTCCCGCGATGTACACACGTTCGATGGCCTGAACCCCGAGCTCCACCGCCGCCAGCAGCGAGCGGATGCCGGCGTAGATGGCTCCTTTGGCCCGGATCAGGTTCTTGAGGTCGGCCGCGGTGAGCACGATATCGCGTTCGCCACCGGTCTCGTGGGCCGCGGCGAGCACGAACTCGGGACCTTCCTCTCCCTCCCGCAGCCGGGGAGTGTCCAGGTCGCGGAAGTTGCCGCTTCTGTCGATCACGCCCGCCTCGTGCAGCGCCGCCAGGGCATCGATCATGCCCGAACCGCAGATCCCGGCAGGTGGCATGCCTCCTACCGTCTGCAGGCGGACCTCCCGCCCCCCGGGTTCCACACGCACCCGCTCGATCGCTCCCGGGGTAGCCCGCATGCCGCAGGTGATCCCGCCCCCCTCGAAGCAGGGACCGGCGGAACAGGCGCAGGCCACCAGCCAGTCGCGGTTCCCCAGCACGATCTCACCGTTGGTGCCCACGTCGATGAAGAGGGTCACCGGCGCGGCATGCGCCAGGTCGGTCAGGAGCACCCCGGAGACGATGTCTCCTCCGACGTAGCTTGCGACCGCCGGAAAGACGTAGACCGGCGCATCCGGGTTGAGCTTGAGACCCAGCTCGCCCGCCCGCACCACGGGGAAGCTCACGGCGGCGGGAAGGTAGGGCTCCAGCCGGATGTGATCCGGGGGAATGGACAGGAAGAGGTGCGTCATGGTGGTGTTGCCGGCCACCGCGGCGGCGATCAGGTCCTCCGCCTCCAGCGCGTTGGCCGCCAGGAGCTCGTCCACCAGCGCGTTGATTGTCTCCAGCACCGCGGCATTCAGCTCGGACAGGCCCTCGGGCCGTTCGGCGGCGTGGATGATGCGGGTGATCACGTCGTCGCCGTAACGGGCCTGCCGGTTGAAGCTCCCCCGGCGGTCGACCGCCAATCCCGAGCGCAGGTCCACCAGGTGGACGACGCAGGAAGTGGTGCCGATGTCGACGGCCAGGCCGTAAGGGGGCCGACGGCTGTCGCCGGGTTCGACCCGGACCATCTCCTCCGTCCCGCCCGCGTCGACCAGGGTGACGGTCACCCGCCACTTGCCCTCCCGAAGCGCCCGGGGCAACCGCCGCAGGGCGGTCAGGCCGATGGCCGGAGCCGCCCGTCCGTCCTCGCGGCGGAACCGCGTCAGCAGGCGCGACAGGTCCGAGGCGTTGTCGGTGAGGGTCGGCGGATCGAGCACCGCCAGGATCTTGTGGCCCACGGGATGGAACCCGTAGCGGCCGACGGGGTCGAGCTCCCGCTCAAAGGCGATCTCCCGGCGGGCGCCCTCCTCCACCAGCACCTGGTGGGCGGCCAGGCGCGACGTGGACGGAATCTCCACCTCCATGTCGCCCTGAACCCACGTACGGCAGGCAAGCACCATCCCCTTACGGCGCCGCTCCGGCAAGATACGGCCCTCCCGGGTGGCGAAGCGCCCGGACAGCACCTTGACCGCGCAGAGGCCGCAGGTGCCCTCGCCTCCGCAGGTGCTCTTGAGTTGGATGCCGGCCATGGCGGCGGCGCGGCCGAGCTCGGTTCCCTCCGCCACCTTGACGCTGACCCCGTCCGGTTGGAAGACGACGGTGTGCCTGCCCATTAACGCTCCTTTAGCTGGCGAGCTTGCTCTTTATGAAGCTCGGTATGCCGGCGGCCTCGCGCGGCCCCACGACCACCTTCCAGCCCGATGCCTCCTGCAGCTTGCCGGAGAGCACCGCCACGTAGCCGGGGATGATCACCTCGCGGTGGCGCAGCCGTTCGGCCACGCCCGAGGTGGCCAGGGCTTCGGCGATGCTTTCGGCCGAGAACTTGCCTGACGCCCAGGCCGTGAGCACCGAGGTCCCCTCGGTGTTCACGGGGAGGATGTAGGAGGGAACCCTGGAAGCCGCCACCTCTCCCTCCACCGTATAGTAGGTGAGGGAGAAGTTGGTGGTCACGAAAAGCGGTGAGTCCGGAGTAGGGGTTCCCACCATGTGGAGCTTCGGCTCTACCTGAATCGGCTTTTGGGGATCGGTAAAGACGTTCTGCCGCCAGGTCAAAAGCGGCAAGAGGCACTCCCGGGCCTCGGCGGAGACCACCACCACGCTGGCGTACTTGCCCACGTACAGGGCCGCCTCCAGCATCTGGGCCAGCGGCTCCTGGGCCTGCGGGAAGGCAATGGTGGGGTAACCGAGCGGCCTGAACCGCCGCTTGATGGCCAGCCGGCGGATCTGGGTGAGGTCGGCCAGGACCGCCGCAGGTTCACGCGCCCCGCTGTCCAGCACCAGGTCCTTGAGCTCCATGCCGGCCAGCTTCTCGGCCAACGCGGCGGTCGCGTCGAGATCGGCGCCCCGTACCGCCAGCGGTACCCGGTGGCTCCGGGCAAGCTCCGCCATCTCCGAGAGGTTGGCGGAGGTCGCCGCGTACACGAGGGGACGGCGGTCGCCCACGGCCTCGAGCGCCGCCTTCGCCGCCCGCGGGTCCTCGGCGCAAAGTAGCAGCGCAAGACCGGTCGCCGCGGCCGCCTTGGCGACGCCGGCGAAGCGTTCGGGGTCGCCGGACGCGAAGGTGGGCGCCACCATGTCCAGCCGGTAGGTCAACCCCACGCGTTCAAAAGCCAGGTCTTTCAGGTACTCCAGGCGCCGGCCGAGTTCGGCGTCGCCGAGGTCGTCGCGTACCGCCACCGCCACCGCCGTGGGGTGATAGAAGGTCTTCTCGTGGCGGAAGATGACCTGCTCGTCGCCGAGCTCCACCTCCCGCGCTCCGCCGGAGCCGCCTACCTTGACCAACCTTATGGGCGGAGCGGCGGCGGCACCCAGCGCCGCCTTGGCCTCCTCGGAGACATGCGGGCAGGACTCCAGCGAGGCCTTGCCCGCGGCCAGCGCCATGGCGAAGGCCAGGCAGGTCGGAGGGCCGCACTCGCCGCAGTTGGTCTTGGGAAGCAGCTTGTAGATATCAAGACCGGTCAGGCCCACGTTCCCCTCTCCTTTCGCTTGGGCCGCATCCGTCAGATGAGGGAGGGCATGCTCAGGGCGGGGTGTCCCTTCTCCTCCAGGTAGGGAAGGATCGCCTCCACCGTTTCCCCCACCGACTCGTCGGCGATCTTGTCGATGAAGTCCTCGCCCAGCCCCAGTTCCTGTGCCCGGGCGACCAGGTCGGCGCGCAGAAAGTCCTTGAGCTCGCGCGGCATCCACACCACCCGCGCCAGACCACCGTCGGCGGTGATGAACTTGCGGCTGACGATGTAGGAGCGGCCGATACCCATGAACCCGGGGGTCTGCACACCGCCGCCGACCATCCCCGCCAGCGTGGAGAAGGTCATGCCGCAAGGGGTGCTGCCCTTGTGCTCGCGGGTGGTGATCATGATGCCGTTGGCCTCCGGCAGGATGGCCATGATCGCCTCAAAGCACCCGCAGGAAGTCATGGGGCGATCCATCAGCGTGTAGATGTTGACCTCCTGCAAATGGCCGTTGGTGGCCACGCGGACGGCGTCGTTGACGTTGGGCCACATGCCCTTGACCTCGTCAATGGCCGGTCCCTTGACGATCGGCCGGTTGGGACCGGTGGGGTTGATCTCGAAGGAGGCCTTGCCGTCCAGCCAGGTCACCGCGCCGCACAGGCCCACCCGCTCGGGGGTGATGATGCAGGCGTGGTTGGGCGCGAAGGACTGGCAGAGCAGACAGGAGTAAAACTCCTCCACCGCCTCGTCGGTCAGGCCGCGCATCCGCTCGTCGCGGGCGTGGTACTTGGCCCGGGCCTCGCGGGCCAGTTCCCTGACCTTGGCTTCCTCGGTGTAGATCTTGACCTGGACGCGATCGACGATGGCGGGGAACTCCTCCTTGAACTTCGCGATCAGGAGCTCACCGAAGTGGCGGAAGCGGAAGCCCTTCCGGAACGCCTCGCGGGACACCCGCATCCAGGCGAGGTCGCGCTGCGCCACGTGCCAAAGACCCTCGGCGTAGTTGATGAAGTAGTGGATGCGGCGCTCCAGCACTCCCTCGAAGTCCTCCTGCATCTTGCGGCCGTAGATCTCGACGATCAGGCCGAAGGGGACCCTGTCGCCCTCCTTGAAGGCGTCGATCTCGGGCCCGAATACCTCTATGCGGCCGTCCTTGATGTCCTCGGGGCCGACCATCCGGCATAGCTCAAAGGCCACCGACCGGCCGCCGCCCATCTCCACATGGACGTCCTCTTTGCGGATGGTCTCGCCCTCGAAGGCCGGTCCGAAGTTGAGCGGGATGTCGATCCTGGTGGTGGTGAGCTTGATGCCCCGCAGTTCCATGGCGTAGGCGACCATGTCCTCGTAGTCGGGATGGGACACCCACCAGTCTTTCAGCTGCTCGGGTACCACCTGGTCGGTGATCACCGGGAAGCCCAGGAAGATGGCGCCGAAGTGCGCGGCGATCTTGACCTCGTCGAGTTCGCCCAGGTGCAGCACGAAAGCCCGCACGCGCCGGCGCTGGTAGTCGCGCGCCTCCTCGCGCTGCCCGGGCGGGATGCCGCCGAAGGCCAGTCCGGCCCGCAGCGCGTAGTTGACGGCGTGGATGATCTGGGTAAAAGCACCCAGGGGGAACACGATGTAGTCGATACCCAGTTTGACGTCTTCCTCGATGAGCTGTTCGATGATCTCGTCGGAGGCGAAGATCATGAACCCCTTGCCCATCAGTTCCGAGACCAGTTTGGCCGCGTCCTTCGAGGTCCGGGCGCGCCCCAGGATCACCGCCTGGCCGGGGATGGTCCAGTCCACGAGCTTGATGCCGTAGCGGCGCACCACGGGGTCGGGCAAGAACCCGGTCCAGGGCTCGGGGTGCGTCCCGATGCCTTCCAGGTACCGCAGTGCCTCGATGATCTCCGCGGCGTACAGCGTCGCCTCCCCCGCAAGCCGCGCGTTCTCGAAAGTCAGCTCCTCGCGGATCTGCTCGCGCATGCGGTTGAGGATCGGTACCAGCTCGCCCAGCTTGGTAACCTTCTCACCGCTCAGCGCGGTGATCACCGGCAGGTAGTAGGCGGTGTCGGGATAGGCTACCGGCGCCTCCGGCCCGTGGGTCCTGAGCGCCTGGTCAAGCAGGATCTCGGCATAGCTGGTGGCGATCACCGCTCCTTCGTATGCCTGCTTGAAAAGGCCCAGAGGAGCCTGTCCGGGATCCTCGATGGCCCCCTCGTAGATCTTCTCGAACTCCTCAAGCGTGACGGGCACCTGACTTATCCTCCCTTCTGCCTGCCGGTTCAGTAAACCGTGGACAGGGTGGTGCCGAAGCGTTCGGCCGCCTTGCGGTGAACGCGCAGTTTCCATACCCGGTACTCCAGGGCGTCAAGCAGCCTGGCGACCGCGGACTCGGGATTGGGGTCCAGGATGAAGTAGCCGCCGTACACGTCGTGGGCGACCTGCGTGCCCACGCCGTAGACCAGCTCCGACCCCTCGATGTGGGGCATGACCCCCACGTGGGTGGGAATGCCCATCGCCACCACCCACGAGCCGATGGATACCGCCTTCTCGTGCATGGCCTCGGGCGCGCTGGCCACGAAGGGGACCTTGGGCACGTCCACTCCCAGCTCCCGCGCCATGGCCGTCCACAGGTCGGCCGCCCGCGTGTTGTCCACGCACGAGCCGAAGTGGAAGACGGCGGGCAGTCCGTACTTCGTTCCCGCCGCGTCGCGCAGGCGGCCCAGGAAACGCTTGAGCCCCTCGCCGCCGAACTGCTCGAACGACCCGGGGGCCATGAGCCCGGCCTTGGCCGCCGCGCCCGCCGAGCACCCGGTGGCCACCACGAAGACGTCGTTCGCCAAAAGACCCTTCAGGATGGCCAGGTGCGAGCTGTCCTGCGCCACCTTCAGGTTGTTGCAGCCGGCGAAAAGGGCGACCCCGCGTATCTCGCCCTCCAGGATGGCGTCGGTGAGCACCTTCACCGGGCGATCGCGGTCGAGGCCGGCAAGGAGATCGGTAAAGGCCTCCAGGCTCCAGCCGGCCACCACGTCCTGCCGGTGGTCGGTGGTCCGGATCTTGTCGGGGTCGCGCCGGCCGTAGCTCTGGATGGCCAGCCTGACCATCTCCTTGGCCGTCTCCAGGGCCTTCTCCTCGCGGAAGTCCACGTGGTAGGTGCCGGGGATCTTCACAAGCGGGTTGGTGGCGATCACGCAGGTGTGATAGCACTCGGCCACCGCCCGCACCGACGGCATGATGCACTGTACGTCCACGATCATGGCGTCCAGGGCCCCGGTCATGATCGCCAGCTCCTGACCGGAGACGTTGGAGGCGAGGTACACGCCGTCGCGCATCAAAAGCTCGTTGCCGGTGCAGCAGATCCCCACCACGTTGACGCCCTTGGCCCCGGCCTGGCGTGCCTCCTCGGCCAGTGCCGCGGCGGCGTCCACCACCAGGCTGGAAAGCGTCGGGTTGTGCCCGTGGGTGGCGATGTTCACGTAGTCGGGATCGATCACGCCGAGGTTGGCCTGTGACACGATGGGGGTCGGCGTTCCGAAGAGCACGTCCGACAGGTCGGTGGAGATGTGCATGCCGGTGTAATCGGCCAGCGCGGTGCGCAGCCCGCCGAAGATGATGTTCACCGGGTCGGCGTCCATGCCCATCGCCGTCTGGTTCATGATCTCGGTGACCGCGCGGTCGATGGCCGAGGGGTTGATCCCGCAGTGGCGGAACTTGGCCTGCCGGCCCGAGGTGATGGTGGTGTCAAGCCAGGTGCATGGCTCATCGGTATAGCGGCCGTAGTCCGCCAGGGCGGCCAGCGCCACGCGGCGGGCCAGCTCGGCAACCGGCACGCCCGCGGTCTCCAGGCCGATGCGCTGGGCGATCCGGCGCAGCTTGTCCTCATCGGTGATGCGGTAGTTCTCCTCGCCGATCTCTCCTTGCGCCACGTGCAAGAGGGTCAGCGCGATGTGGCGGCCGTGGTCGGAATGGCAGGCCGTGCCGCCGGCTATGGCGCGCGCCAGGTTGCGGGCGACGATCGTGTAGTCGCGCGCCCCGCAGATGCCCCTGTCCATTCCCGCCTTCTTGGGGTTGATGCGGCAGGGACCCTGGATGCACACCCGGCAGCACAGCCCGTCCAGTCCGAAGGTGCACTGCGGTTGCTGGGCAAGGAAACGGTCGAAGGCGGTTGCAATCCCCCTGGCCTTGGCCTCCTCGAGCAGCTCGCAGGCGGCGGGGTCGACCGTGTGCCGGGCATCGGCCTCGCGGCGCGGCCTGGCTCCCGGCTGCTTGGCCGTCGCGCCGAAGCCCAGCTGGGTGTTCCGGTGCCTCGGAGACATCTTCTAACCTCCCCTTCCAAAAGTTGACGGGGACGGCCCGGCCGGCCCTTCCCCCAGTTCCGCAAGAACCCTTCTGCCCACCTGCTCGAGATCGGCGGACAGCCCACGCGACCTCGTCACCACCGGCCCCGCCCCGTCGGCCAGGGCCAGGTCGAGCACCTCGGTGTCGTGGCGAATGCAGCCCAGAAGCCGTGACCGGCCAAGGCGTGTTCCCAGGTACTCCTCCTCGCGGGCGTTGCGGACCTTGTTGGCGACGAATCCGACCCGCGCGATCCCAAGGTCGGCACCCAGACCGGCGATGACTTCGGCCGACCGCGCGCTGGTGGGGGTGGGCTCGGTAACCACCAGCAAAAGGTCCACCCCGCGGGCCGTGCCCCGGGTCAGGCCCTCGATGCCCGCACCCATGTCCAGCACCACCGCGTCATGCTCCCCGAGCAAGAGCGCCGCCAGCACCGCCCGCAGGAAGCTGGACTCCTTGCAGTAACACTCGCTGCCTCCCGGCTTGACCCCGCCCATTCTGAGCAGCCGGATGTCGCCCTGGCGGCACGAGTACCGGGCGAGCAGGTCGTCGACGCGGGGGTTGAGCACGAGGTAGGAACCCTGACCGGTGCGTTCCTCGACCAGTTCCTTCATCTCGATGAGCGGCTTTTGTGCCTCCAGCAACGCGGGAGGGAATCCGAGGGCCGCGCCCAGGCTGACGTCGGGGTCGGCGTCCACCGCCCAGACGGCAAAGCCGCGCCGGGCCAAGAAAAAGCACAGACCGGCGGCAAGCGTGGTCTTGCCGACGCCCCCCTTGCCGGCAACCGCCAGCTTCATCCGTGAATCTCCCTGGGTCTAGACTGATCTAAAAGTAACATAAACCTGGGCTGCCCTGTCGGAATCCAGAATGTTAAGTCTTCCTACGCCCTCGAGAGGGCGGCCAGCGCCTCGCCGGCGACCGCCGCCAAGTCCTCGGTGTCCAGGTGCAAAGGCGCCGTCGCGTCGAAAAGCACGTTGCCTCCGGCGGGAACCTCGTCGTCGCCTCGCCAGAGGACGAAGGCCACGGGCAAAAGCGGCAACACATCCAAGGTCGCACCCACATCGCCCAGGTCCAGGCGGGTTCCCCCCAGCCTGAGCGCCGCCTCGAGCAGCCGCTCGGGGGCCTGGCCGAAGCGGCGAAGCAGCCAGATGACCGCCCGCCGGTTGAAAGCGGGCATGTACACGTCGCCGCCGGGAAGCTCGCGGAACGAGATCCACCTGCCCGAAGGCGTCGCTCCCCGCGTTTTCACCAGGTAGTGCAGCATGATCACGGTCGGAACTTCCGCGGCCGGACGGTCGGGGGAAGATGCCACGAACACCCGGCCTGAAGGATAGTGTACACCATAACGGACTCCCAGGTAATCGAGGAACAAGGTGGACCGCGCAGGGTCGAAACTCCCGCCTGCCTCGCGGGCGGCCTGCGCCGGGTCACGCGCCGCGAAGTCGCGGCGGGCCATGTCCAGCGCTGCCGCGTAGGTTTCCCGGCGCGAGCCCTGCACGGCTGCTTTCCCTCCCGCGCCTATATTTCAGCCCGGCCCCGAAAATCCTTCCCCTTTAGGCTTTCTACCGAATAGTCAAGCCCTCAGCCGAGTACCTGCCGCGCCATCACCCGCTCGAGGTGGGCGAGAGTGTAGCATTCGTACATCCGCGCCGAGGACTGAAAAGCCCGGACCGAGGCCAGATCCCGCCACCGGGCACGCGGCAGCGTGTTCAGCCACAGCACTTCCCTGACCATCCGGCCGATGCGGGCAAGCTCGGCGGCGGCGACGTCCACCTTCACCGTCTTGGTGTCGCTTACCACGAGGAGCACGCGGTCGCGGGTCAGACACGCGGCGTGACGCGACCGCAACGTCTGCAGGGCTTGGGCCAGGTCGGTTCCCCCTCCCCAGATGTCGCCCTGCCCCATCACGGCCGCCATGGTGCGTGCGAAGGGTCTTGCGCCCAAGAACGCGGGCGTCAATCTCTCAAGGTCGTCGGCGAAGGCGAAGATCTCCACACCTCCCACGGCACGTGAGAGCCCGTAGATGAACTGCAGCACGAAACGAGAGTAGCGGGCCATGGAACCCGAAACGTCGGCCACCACAAGCAGCCGGGGCTTGCCGACCCGGCGCCGGCGGTAGGCAAGACGCAACGGCACGCCGCCGAAACGCAGGTTGCGACGGATGGTCCGCCGGAAGTCCACCATCCCGCGCGAGGGCGCGAGACGATGGCGGCGGGAGATGCGGGAGGCCAGGCGTCGTGCCAGGCGCCGCGCCAACCTAAGTGCCCGCTCCAGCTCCGGACCTTCGAGCTGCTTCAGATCCTGGTACAGAAGCAGGCCGGTGTCCGGCCCCACCGCGGGAGGGGGCCCCAACCCACCATCCTCATCTCCCGGAAGGAAAGAGAGGTTTTCCTGCCGTAGCCACCTTGCCAGGTGCCCCCTCACGATGCTCTCCACCAGTGAACTGAGGCCGGGGTGGACTCCCACGCCGGAGGAGCTCTGGTCCAGGAACTCCCGCAGCCGCCGCTGCCCCTCTTCTCCGAGGCGAAGGTAGCCGTCCAGCTGCTCGGGAGTCAGCCCAAGGGGTCGGCCCTGAAAGCAGAGCTCACGCCGGGCTTGCTCGCGCCTTGCCGCAAGTTCCTCGCGGCGCCGCCGTGCCAGCTCCGCCTGCGCTTGTCTTTCCTCCAACGCAACGAAAAAGCGGTCGAAGGCCTGGTCGAAGAGCGGAACCTCGCGGGCGCTCTTGACCATGGTGGCCCGCAGCGACGCCTTCACCAGCTCCCGCGACCCCATGTCCACCAGGCCAAGCGCCCTTACCGCGTCCAAAAGCTCTGCCGAGGAGACGCGAACCCCCATGTCGCGCAAGAGGTGGCCAAAGCGCACGAGGTTCCATTCCACGAGTTCGGGCCCGGCGGCCGCCGCAGCCTGCTCAAGCCCCCGCCGCGGGATTTCAGGCACCGGCGGCACCCCCGCGTGCCCGGTGCACGATGCCCCCCTGGCGGGCCTCCTCTCGCAGGGTTTCCAGGTCGTCGCGGTGCTTGAGGAGAAAGCCGGCGGTTCTTAGCAGCTGCGCGTCGGTAAGGCGGTCGACATCGAGCGCCACCAGGGCCCGTGCCCAGTCCAGGGTCTCGGCGATCGACGGCTTCTTGGCCAGCTCCAGCTGCGAGCGAAGGTGGTGCACGACCTCGGCGATCTCGCGGGCAAGCGCCTCGCCGACCTCGGGAGCGCGGAAGCAGATGATCTCGACCTCCTTCTCCACCGAGGGGAAGTCGATGTAAAGGTACACGCACCGGCGCCTTAGGCCGTCGGACAGCTCGCGCTCGCCGTTGCTGGTGAGCACCACCACCGGTACCTGGCGCGCACGCAAGGTACCCAGCTCGGGCACGGAGACGGTGAAGTCGGACAGCACCTCGAACAGGAACGCCTCGAACTCCTCGTCGGTCTTGTCCACCTCGTCGATCAACAGCACCGGGGTTCGCTCTGCCCGGATCGCCTTGAGCAACGGCCGCTCGAGCAGGTAGGTTTCGGAGAACAGCCCGCTCTCGATGGCGTCCTCGTCGGCGGTCCCCCTGGCAAGCTGGATGCGCAAGAGCTGCCGCTGGTAGTTCCACTCGTAAAGGGCTTTGTTCTCATCCAACCCCTCGTAGCACTGCAGGCGTATCAGTTCGGTGTCCAGGATGCGGGCCAGCGCCTTGCCGAGCTCGGTCTTGCCCACTCCCGGCGCTCCTTCGACCAGCAGCGGCTTGTGTAGCCGCAGGGCAAGATAAACCGCGACCAGAACATCTTCTCCCGCCACGTAGCCGTCCCGCTCAAAGGCGGCACGCAGCCACTCCAGGGTGATCTCCAAGCTTCCTGCCTCCTCCCGAAGGCCAACTTCGCCTTGCAGGCTGCCGTCCCTGCCCCGGACCCTGCGGGGTATGCAGAAAAGCGGTGGGCCGGTCGGGAAAACGCATGGCCGGTCTGTACTTTGGGTCCGAGGAGGCGATGGCAACGTTCGACTGCCCGGCTTACGCGGTACGCGATCTCACCAAAGTGTACCCCCGCACGAAGTCGCCGGCCAACAACCGTATCAGCCTGGACATCGCCGCCGGCGTCATCTTCGGTGTGCTGGGGCCGAACGGCGCCGGCAAGACGACCTTCGTCCGCCAGCTCGCGGGGCTTTTGCGCCCCACCTCTGGTTCCATTCGTCTACTGGGGCAGGACGTGGTGTCCCGGCCCGAGATCGTGCCGCTGCACGTAGCGTATTACGGACAGCAAGTGTTGGCACTGCAGGCGCACCGCTTCCGCGAGGTGTTGACGATGACCGGCATGCTGCGCGGCCAACCTGCCGGCGCGGCCCGCCGCCAGAGCGACGCGTTGCTGGAGCGGTTTGAGGCCGGCGACCTCGCCGACAGGTTCATGTGGCGGCTCAGCGGAGGTGAACGTCGCCTGGCCGCCCTGCTGGCCGCGTTCATGGCCAACCGGCCCATCACCATCCTCGATGAGCCAACCAACGACCTCGACCCCCGCCGCCGCCAGATGCTCTGGAACTACCTGCACGAACGCAACGCCGGCGACCGGGCAACCTTCCTGGTGGTCAGCCATAACCTTCCCGAAGTGGAAAGTGTCGCCACTCAGGTCGTACTCATCGACCGCGGGGAACTCGTGGCCTCGGGCACGCCCGGTGAACTCAAGCGCCTGGTGGCGGATCGGGTGCGTATTGAGCTCAGAGTACGGGCCCACAAGCCCGAACTTGAGGCCCTGCTCGCCGCCGAGCCGGGAGCACGTCGCCTCCGCCCCGAGGTCTGGGCCTTTTACGCCGAACCCGGCGACGTCTTTCAGGTGTCTTTCGTTCCGTTGAGCTACCTCGCGTTCGTGTATTTCCTGTGGCCAGATCCCAACGCGGTACCCTTTGCGGTCACCGGCAGCCTGGTGACCGCGGTGAGCATGAGCGGCATGCTTTCCCTGGGTCAGCGCCTGGGCTAGCTCAAGCAGACGAACGCTTTCGAACACTACGCGGCTCTGCCCATCTCACGGCGGGTCTTCATTGCCGTGATCGCCACCCGTGGCGTGTTGCTCACCCTCCCCTCGGTACTGATGGTCGGCCTCGCCGGCCGGTACCTTTTGGGCCTGCACTTCGGTCTGGCCGCCTGCGGCGTGCTCGTGCTTTCCGCCTACGGCATGTCGGGACTGGGGGCATTGATCGGCTTTTGGAGCCCGACCGCCCAGGTGGCAAGCCTGGCCACCCAAATATTGAACACGGTTATCATCCTCTTCGCCCCCGTCTACCTCCCCCTGGAACGGTTGCCCGCTTTCCTGCGCTACACCTCCATGGCCTTCCCCACCACTTATGCAGCCCGGGCCCTGCGGTTGGCGGTGGGTGGAGCACCCCTGGGGGCGCTGCGGACCGACCTGGCAATGCTCGCGGCCTTCACCGCCGTCTCGCTGGTGCTGGTCCCTATGAAGGTGCAGTGGCGGCAGGCCTAGGGATCAAAGCTTGGGCCCGGCAAGGCGCTCTAGCTTCGCAACTTCCGGGCCCTCGCCGATCACTACCATGATCGAACCCGGATCAAGCCGAAGATCGCCCGACGGCGAAAGCACCGTGGATTTCGGTGTGCGCACGAGCAGCACACGGGCCGCCACCCCGAGCTCCCGGAAATCGCCCAGGGTGCGACCGGCCAGCACCGAGGATGGGGCTACCACTACCTGGGCGATGGTGGCGGCGGGGAGCGCCCCCCACATGACGTCAGACATGAGCTGGTACACTCCGGGGTTGAAGGCGCTCTTGGCCAGCATCTCCCCTCCCAGCGTCTGGGGCGAGACCACCCGGTCGACACCTGCCTGTTGGAGCCGGCGGGTAGCCTCGTGATCCGAGGCGGTGGAGAGCACTTCCACGTCGGGAGCAAGATCGCGCGCCTCAAGGGCAAGGTACACGTTCAGCACGTCGTCGCTGAAGGTAGAGATGACGGCCCGTGCCCGTCGAATACCCGCCTTGAGCAGGATCTCATCGCGCAGCGCATCCCCGACCAGATACAGAAAACCGGAAGGGGCCTGCCCAAAGCGTTCGCGATCGAGGTCGATGGCTACCACCTGGCCACCCAGCCTGCGCAAGGTGGCTACCGTCGCCTGGCCAAGACGCCCGTAGCCACAGACGATGAAATGGTCTTTGAGCCCGGCCAGCTTGCGTTCCATGGCGCCTGCCCCGCCCCTTAACACCAGGTCGTCGAGCCTGTCCGCTACGGTGGCCACCCCCAGCCCGAAGACAACCAAGAGACCCAGGGGAACCAGGAGCAGCGTCAGCATCCGTCCCGCCACGGTCACGGGGTGGACGTCGCCGTAGCCGACGGTGGAAACGGTCATGGTAACGAGGTACAAGGCCTCGAACAGCCCCAGGTCCTCGAAGACCATATAGCCGGCGGTTCCGGTGAGCAATAGCAGGATGATGACCACGACAAGATAAGTTCGGCGGCGCGTCCACCCGCGCACCCGGCTTATCACCTTCTCCCGAGGGGTACGGCCATCTTCGCCATGCGGCCCGCAACCAACCTGGGTGCCTCCGCCATTGGGACGGGGAATTCGCCGGCGGCGTACACCGCACCTTTTCCGGCCCTGGTGATCTGCACCGACCTAGCGGCTCATCGCCGGCACCGCCACGTCCACCTTGACACCGTGCAGGTAGGTGTTGGTGAAGGTCATTGACCGCCCTGCCAGGGAGTAGTTGACCTTGACGCTCACCGCCGCGGCCACCGCGTAGGTGCCGGGACGTTCCCACAGCACCTCGAAGTGCCAACCCGGGTCGGCGGTGACCTCGACGATGCGGCCGTGAGCGGGCTCATCCACCCACGCCCGCACCCGGAAGGCGGCCGGTCGGCCGGTCACCCAGGTGGCCGGCCCTTCCAGTGCCACCACCACCCGCGGCTCGCCGATGGTCTCCGTCCTCAGCGTCGGCCCCGTCCACGGCCGGTCCGGCCCGGCGCCCGCTGGGACGTTCAGCGTCCAGCGTTGCTCTCGCAGGATCTGCCCCTGGTTGCTGAAGGAGAAGGCACGCACGGTGTAGCTGCCGGCGGCGGTGTATTCGGGAGTCAGCGTGGCCACCAGGCGTCCCGCCTCCTCCTCCACCAGACGTCGGCCGTCGCCGAGCTCCCACTCCCAGCGCACGTGGTAGGTGCGTGACTCCTTTTTCTGTGTGGTCAACTTCCGCACGGTCTTCACCTCGATGCGCGGTGGCTGCCCGGTGGTGCCGGACGCCTCGCGCAGCCCGGTGGTGTCCGCGGGGCCGGGAAGGGGTCCCGCCGGGCCCGGCGGAGGGGTGGCGCCGGCGTCTTGGGCCGCGACTGTCCCGCCGGCAGGGACCTGGGCCGTTTGCGGCGAGGCCGCCCTGACGTTGGTTGCCGCGGGTGCCTCGGCGGTCGGCCGGGTTTCGGTGCCCGGGGCCGTCGCGCCTTCAACGTCGTCCGGCCGGGGCGGGGGCGTGTCCGGTCCTGGCGAAGCGTCGCCCGCCGTCCCCGCCGGAGGGAAGGGGACGCGGCTTACCCGGTAACTGAACCCCAGGGATTTGCCCCCCGACGCCAGCAGGGCGGCGGCCCAGGGGTCACGGGCCGGCGCCGCCACGCCATCATCGTCTCCGGGGGCATGTCCCTCGCCGGGCCGCGGAAGCGGCACCAGCTTCACCCCGATGAGCAGCTCGTGGCACTCCGGGGTGCCCGGCACCGGCAGGTCGAGCTCCGCCTCAAAAAGGGGACCTCGCTGCTGGAAGGACATCTTCTGTGTCCTGAGCACCGTGCCGTCCCGCGCCAGGACGTGGGCCCAGGCATGGTAGGCAAGGTTGGCTGCGGTGGCGGCGCGTGGCTGCCCGGCGGTGAGGGTGATGCGGACACCGCCGTCGAGTCCCTCCTCGCCCGTGATCCGCAAGTAGGTGGGTTGCCAGGCACCGGCGTGCCCCCGCCCGTGCGTCTGCCAGGAGGTGGGCCGCAGGGGCACGGCAGTCCGGTGGTCCGCCCGGCGCACCGTCTGCAGGACCTCACCCACCGCCCGGTGCACCCGAGGGTCGTAAAGGAGCGCAAGGTGGTTGCCCCGCCACAGACCGCCGAACACATGCAGGCAGTCGTCCGGTGCCAGCGGTACCAGGGTGGACTCCAGCTCCACCACCAGGTCGTTGTCCCCTACCCCCCTCCAGAGCCGGCCGGCGAGGTTGAGGGTGCGCCCGGCGATGACCACATAGCGCGGGCCGGCGACCCGTGAGCTTTCCTGCCGGTTCCACGTGAGCAGGAAGTGGTTCGCCACCAGCCCGTGGTAGGTCGGGCGCCCCACGGCGTCGGGCCCCGCCGGGTACCGCAGGCGCTCGGGCACCAGGCGCTCCAGCGCTACCTCGTCGGTCATGCGGGGGTTGAGGGCGCAAAGCACCTCGAGCGCCAGTTTGGCCCAGTTCTCCTCAACGTAGCCGACCGCCCGCGGGTACACATATTTCAGTACCACCGTCCTCAGGTACTCCCAGATGGCCTGGCGCAGGTCAGGCGAGCCGAGCAGCGAGGCGGGAGGGGAGGGGAAGCTGACCGTCCGGCGCGTGGCCGCCTTCAGGTAATGGTGGACTCCCGTCTCCAGGGCAAGCCACTCGTAGTAGGCACGGGTCAGGGCTTCGCCCTCGCCGGGCGGGATCTCGGGGCAAGACGGCGGCTCGCGGGGCGGGAGCTGACCTTCCAGGAACCAGCACCGGAAGAGCTCGGGGCGTGCCAGGGCCAGCCACTCGGCGAAGGCCACCGCCCGCCCCTGGGCGTCGCGACCGGGTCCGCCCAAAAGCTCCGTTTCCGCCAGGTACTCGCCGTACAGCATGCCGTAGGCCACCGTGCGTTCCTCAAGGTAGGCTGCGGCGTTCACGAACGAGGCGGCAGTGGCGGGGGCGCCGGCGGACGGCGTGGCCGGCCACGGCTGCTGGCGGGCCTGCTCGATGGCCACCTTGAGCAGGTGGGCGCTGAAGGAACCGCGGTTGGGAGGCGAGATCATCACCAGCGTGCGCACTCCGGCCGCCTGCCCGGGTAGCTGGAGGTAGTAGCGGCAGATGAGACCGCCGTAACCGTAGCTTACCAGGTCGACCAGGGCGGAACCCGTCCGCTCACGGACGTCGTCAAGCCGCCGGGCCAGCTCACAGGCGGCGAGCCGGACGCAGTCGGGCTCCTCCACCCGCGAGTAGTCCAGCAGGAAGAGGTCCCGGCCCTCTTCGTAGCCCAGACCCACGAGGTACCCTACCAGGCCCGTCCCGGAACGCCGGGACTCGGGAGGACGTCCCCAGGTGGCACGGGCATCCCCGCCCAGGCCGGGCACCAACACCACGGGCACCCGTTCCGGCATGGGCAGGTGTTGCCTTAACTCGGCCGCACCGGCCGGTCTTGCCAGGCACACCGCGACCAGCAGGGCCAGCGCGGCGCGCGATCTAACGCGTGCCAACCCGTACCTTGTGGCGCTGCCAAAAGCCATGGTGGATCACCTCCAGTCGGGTCAGCGGTTGGTTTTCCGACAGGGCCTCGCGGGCGGCTTCCCAGTCGGCGTCCCATCGCAGGCAGCGCACCGCGTCGCCTTCGCGGATGAAGGCAACCAGCCAGCTCTCGCCGGGGGCAAGCCGGACCTCCTCCTGACCGGCGCGGAACCTCAGCACTCCCTCGGCGTCCAGTCCCAGGAAGTGCAGGTCGAACGGGACCAGGCGTTCTTGGTTGTTGACCACGTTTTGCGTGCCCAGGTAGGTGCCGTCGAGGTCGCGCACCTCTCCCTCCAGGCGCAAGGGCTCGGAAAGCCTTAGCACCCACGGGAACCTCTTGAGGCTGCTGAGCTGCTGGGCGAGGGTTACTCCCCTCCCCCGGGCATGGTAGGCGATCACCGCGCGGGCACCCGGGCCGGGTACGAGTGCCCGCCGGCTCACCGCGAGCGCCCCGGTGTCCGGATTGAAGCTGAACTCCGCCGTCCGGGTATCGTCTACCGGAGCCGCTTCCAGTGCGTGACTTGAGGCCTCGTCGACCAGGATGAAGGCAAAGGTGCCGTCAACCGACCGGCAGCCGGAGTTTAGCAGGGTGAGCGACAAGGTGAGCAGCACAAGCAGGACCCGCGTGCGTGACGATGCCATCGGCGCATTCCCCCGTGACACGGAATGGCCCGGCGGTTAGGCGGGTGCCGACCGATCTCCTCCCGCGAAGGCTGTCAGGGGATCGACACGGGGTCAGGAGCCGGGGGGGAACCAGTTGCGCAGGCGTACGTTGGTGCGCAGAGAGATATCCTGTTCGACATCCTTGCGCACGTCGAGCCGGATGCTGACGGTGAGGGCACGGCTCTGCGAACCGTCCCCCAGAGTGATCGGGTGCTCCTCGCTTACGGCTTCAAAGCGGGTGACCTGCTGCAACACCGGTGAGCCGCCCTCGGCAACCACCTGCAACGGTTCGGGGTAGGCAGCCTCCACGCGGCGAAAGA
Source organism: Symbiobacterium thermophilum (assembly GCA_020725145.1). Taxonomy (GTDB): domain Bacteria; phylum Bacillota; class Sulfobacillia; order UBA995; family UBA995; genus DYFO01. The sequence goes on along the minus strand of DYFO01000001.1, from coordinate 50,017 downwards.
TGGTGGTGCCCTCCAGGTAGTAGGTCACCACGTGATTGGCGGTGCGGAAGCACAGGCCCTGTTCGCTTACCGCCACGGCGGACGCATAGCGTAGACCCCTGACCGTCGCACCCGCCCAGGTCCTTCTTTCGCCCTCGACCATCTCCTCCAGGAGCTTTTGCGCCGAGGCCTGGAGGTCGTACTGCCCCCGGCTTATCCAACCCAGGCGGTTTTGGGCCGAGTACAGGGCAAGCGCCCCCGCCAGCAGCATGAAGAACAGCCCGGCGGCGATGCTGACCTCCATGAGGGAGTAACCTTCCTCGCCGCGGGCCTGCCGCACCTATATCCCCCCCCGGTAGACGAGGAAAGTCCAGACCGCCACCGGCTCGGGGTACCGGGATCGGGGCTGGCGGTACACCCGCAGCTCTACCTGCTTGACCTCCGCCCGCCCGGGGGCGTTGGGATTGGTCATGGCCACCGTCACCGTGCGCTCTACGTCGTACGGCATTCCCTGGTAACCGAACCAAGTGACATCGGCCAGCGCGTCGAAGGGTTCAAGCTTGGTCTCCTCAACCGCCTGCCGCAGCAGCGAGGCGGCTACGGCCGTATCCTCGCCCACGCGGATGGAGGCCAGCGTGGCGGTCATGCCGTAGAGCACAGCGAGCACGGCAAGCGCCAGCACGAAGGTGGCGATGACCAGCTCAACGAGAGTGAGCCCGGCCTCGCCCGAGCCGCCACGCCTCACTCGTAGACCACTACCCGGTAGTCAAGGTAGGCGCCATCCGGCCAGGGGATGTCCTCGATCTCCTGGAAAGTCGCCTGGCCCTGGCAGTCCAGGGTCGCGACTCGCACGCCGCCCACCATGGCTGCCTGGCCTGCGATGTACATGTGCGACAAGGGGGCGTAGATGCAGCCGACAAACTCACTCTGTCCCTCAAGGTTGATGTTGATCGACGCCTCCCCGGGCACCCAGATGACCAGCCGCGTCGGGTCACCACCCTTGTTGATGTCGGACTGGCCGGCGAAGTAGACGTCCGGCTGGTAGTCGGGAAGACCGGCTACCCAGATGTGCACGGGAACGGGGTTGGCCGGATCGTTGCAGATCACCACGTTGGCTCTGCTGTCGATGGTGAGCAGGTTGACGTAGTAGATGGCGACCATCCTGTCACCGACCTGCTGCAGGCGGTGAGGCGTGATGTACTCCTCGCCCTTGCCAAGACTGCCTGGCGGCGGATATCCAAGGTAGTACGTCTTCGGGCTGGTAAGGCGAAGCGAGTACACCGGGTCCAAATTCGCGGGCGGGGGAACGAACGGAAGGTACGCGCCGGGGCCCACCACCGGGTTGTCGCCGACGAAGGGACCCGCCTCCTGCAGCGGGCGCGCTCTGGCCTGGACCAGTTGTCGCGTGCTCCCCTGCACGCCGACCGCGACGATGTGTTTGACCACCGGGTTAGAAACGTCCTCCCAGACCCAGACGTCGTAGCGCGCACCGTCTCCCACCAGCCCGCTGTTGCTGCTGAACGAAGGGGGATCGGACGGGTAGACCCGGTGGGACACGCCCAAGGCGTTGAACTTGAGCCGGTACAGCGCCTCGTTGATGCCCGACTCCGCGACGTACCGCACGGCGCCGGCGTCACGCCACTGCGACGCACTGCGAAGCGTGCCGTGGGCCAGCGTGGCCGTCGCCCCCAGGGCGACGACTCCCACCACCGCCACCAGCAGGGTCACCACCAGAGCGGCTCCTCCCTCGCCTCGCATGACGCTCCTTGTCAGCTTGAGCATAACTACCCCTCCCTGATTCTGCGGGTAGGGACAGGACCATATTGTATTCGACGCCTTTGGCAACACTCCTCCCGGTTGGAGACTTTTCCGAATTCTCCGCCGCGGAAGCCCGACCTTCCCTAGGGCTCTCCGCCCATGCGTTCGGCGAGCTCGAGCGCCCACGGGTGGTCGGGCACCAGATGCAAGGCCTGGTCCAGCAGCTCCCCGGCCCGGTCGCTCTCGTCCCGTTCCAGGAGGATCTCCACGGCCAGCAGCCGGATCTCGGCGAACAGCCGGTCGGCCCATTCCCGGCTTGCCGGCGGTATGGGCCGGCGGAAGGCGGCTTCCTCTCCCAGGACCAGCTCCGTCACCTTCCAGGCCGCTGCCTCGTCTCCCATTTCCCGACACAGCAGCGCCAGATCGTAGCGGAAGGCGGCCCAGCCCGGAAACAGGGCCACCGCGCGTTCGAGCTCGCACCGCGCACGTTCAAGGTCATCCCGACGGCCCAGCGCCATACCCCGCTCCGCCAGCAACCTGCCGAGTTGATTCCGAAGCGCCGCGTTGTGAGGGTCGCGGCGTACCGCCTGCTCCGACAAGGCGACGGCGTCGTCGAGGTACCTTGGCATCGCCGAGCCTCTCCAGGCCAGGTGCCGGCAGTGTGCCTGGAAGGCAAGCGGCAACGGGTCCAGGGGGTTCAGCCGTGCCGCCTGCCGAAAGCCGGCCATGGCTTCGCCGAGGTTGCCGGTGGCCAGCTCGCTCCTTCCCCGCTCATAGGCAAGGCCTGACAGGTACGGCATCGCGACCAGCGCCACCAGCAGGACGCACGGGGCCAGGATCCAGCTCCGCGGTCGCGGTGACACGGCGGGGTCGGCAGGCACATCGCCGCGCACGAAGGCCAGCCCCCCCCAAAAGAGCAGGGCCACCGCGGGGATCTCCCAGTTCACATCCAGCCCCAGGTGCAGGGCCAGGGCCACCAGCCCGCCGGCCACTCCGGCCCCAAGTCCGTCCCACGGCCGCTTGCGCGTAAGACCCAGCAGCACACACACGCCCACCGCTGCCAGCGCGCCCAGCCCGGGTAGTCCCGTCTCCGCCCACCACTGCAGGTAATGGTTGTGGGCGGACACGCTGAAGAACTCGGGGTCGGCCTGGTAGGCCGGGAACACGCGCGCGAAGCTGCCCAATCCCCACCCAAGCCACGGGCGCCTGGCGATCATCCGCCACGCGCTTTGCCACAGGCTCAGGCGGCCCGCCACGCTCGGCGCCAGTGCCACCGGCCGCTCGCCCGGGGCCATGACCACGGCGTACGGCACCGGAGGAGCGGTCTCGTCCGCGGGCCGCAAGGTCTTGAGGTGTTCGATCACCTGCCGGGCCGCCCCCGGATCGGCGGCCCACCGCAGTGCCGGCTGGCCCAGGTATACCCCGGTGGCGAGCAACCCTCCCATTACGGCGGTGACGGCCACGAAGATAACGAGGCGGCGTCTGGGGCCCGGTCCCAGCAGCCAGGCCGTCACCAACACGCCGGGCAGGAAGGTGTAAAAAGAGCCGCGCGACAGCGTCAGCAGCCAGCTTCCAAAGAGCACGGCGGCCGCCGGGCCCAAGATCGCAAGCGGCCCTCCCGCGGCCGCGGCCCCGGCCGTCCCGAGGTACAGGTAGAGCGCGTGCTGGGCGAAGGCATTGGGGTACTCGAAGGTACCCGCCACGCGGTGAAAGGGCAGCCACTGGCTGCTCAGCCAGTAGCCGGCCAGTCCCAGCACCGCACCCAAAAGCCCTCCTGCCAGCGCCCAGGCCGCCACCTGCCGGCGCCCGCGGTCGCCGCCGGCCCGGGTCAACAGAAGATAGGTGAGGAAGTAAAAGCCGAGAAGGTAGACCCCTTCCACCGTACCGGCGGCAAAAACCGACCGGCCGAGCGAGATCGCCCCCGCCAGCACGAGGCCTGCCGCCGCCAGATCCATGGGCTCCCACTTTCCGGTGGCCGGCGACCGGCGCAGCCAGACATAGGCTGCCAGCAACCCGAGCACGTAGTAAAGGGTAAGCGTGCCGCGGTCGATGGCGCCCCGCAGTAGCGGGGCGCTCGCGAAGACGAACGCCAGGTAAGCGAGGACCATGGCCTCAACGCGCGGGCGGCAGGAAGGGGTTGGGGCGTCCCGGCTGCCGCCTGAAGACGAGATCCTCAAGGTCCGCGGCGGTGGCGGGGCGACGCTCGTCCACGTACAGGTAGAGCGTATAGGTGGCCGTCACCTGACCCGCGGTCGCCATCGGTTCCACCTTCAGGCGTTCCACCAGGGCCAGCCGCGGCACCCGTTCGACCAGGGACAAAAACTGGGTCTGCGCGGGGAAGCTGCCCTCCACCACGAAGTCCACCGGATAGCGCACGTACTGCTGCACGGGCTCCCCTGCCCCGAACTCCAGGGCCATCACCCGCACGCCGGTGCGTCGCTGGCAATCGTCCAGGTACTGAAGCAGCTCGGCGGCGCGTTTGGTAACCGGCAGGTCACGCTCCAGCGCCGCGCTGATCTCCCGAAGCTCGCCGAGTTCCGCCTCGAGGCCCGCCACCAGACGCGCGCGTTCGCGCCCCTGCTGTAGCAGGCGTTCCTGACGCTCGATCTCCCTGGCCAGCTCGCCAAGCTGGCGGGTGAGGGGCTGGTGTAGCAGCAGGTACACCGCTACACCAAGGGCCACCACGGCCACCGCCGCCAGGATTGCCCGATGGCGCGCACCAAGGCGGGTCATGTCGGCCACCCCCCTAGCGGATAGCACAGCGCACCTCGAATTCGTAAAGCCCGTCGGCGTCGCGGGCGTACCTGACGCCTGCCCGCTCGAGCAGCGAGGAACGGTCGATGCCCGACATGAGCTGGGCGATGGCCTCCAGGTTGCCCGCATGGCCCACGATGAGGATGCTCCGAGGATCGACCAGCTCCAAAAGCTTCAGCTGGACGTTCACCGGAGTGAGCCCGGCGATCTCCGAGAGCACCGGCGCCCAGCGCCGTGCGCGCACGCCTTCCAGGAACTGGCGCTTGTCGAGGATGGCCTGCTTTTCCTGCTCCAGCTGGGTAAGCCGGTTCAGCAACGGGCCCAGCAGCGTCTGTTCGTGCTTCACCCGCTCAAGCTCCTGCCTCAAAAGCTGCACCCGCTGGAACATCAGGTAGTAGTTGAACGCGGCGAAAGCCGCCACCGCCACCAGGGTGACCACCGCCACCACCGCCCGCCAGTCCACCACGCGCTGTCGCTTCAGCCAAAACGGCAGAAGGTTGACCCTGGGCACGGTTCACACTTCCTCTCGCAAGGCCAGTCCCAGCGCCACCAGGAACTGCGGGCCGAGGTATACCCGTTGTTCGTTGAGCGCGGGGTGCAGCTCCACCTCGCGCAGGGGCTCAACTGCCTGCACACACACGTCCGGCTCTCCCTCGGCGTGCTCCGCGAGCGAAAGGTTCAGGTAGTCGGCCAAGGCCTGGGGAAGCCCCTTGAGGTTGGCTCCTCCCCCGGCCAGGTAGATGTGGTTGATCTCCTGACCGTAGTTGCGAACGAGATAGAACTCGATCGACCGCCTGACCTCCAGCAGAAGCTCGTCGAGCAACGGCTGCAAAAAGCGCGCGATCGGGGTGTCCGGCATGGCGCCCATCTCGCGCTTGCTGCGCTCGGCGGAGGCCATGTCCTGCCCCAGTCCCTCGGCCACCGCCGCCGTCAGGCCGTTACCGGCCACGGGGACGGTGCGGGTGAGCTGCGGGACGCCGTCCAGGAAGACGCTTAGCTTGGTGGTGGTAGCCCCGATGTCGACCAGCATGGTGCTCAGGTTGCGCGAGCTCGGCGGAACGTAGCCGTTCACCGTGAGCACGCGGTAGGCCGCGATGGCGTCCACGTCCACCGCCACCGGGTAAAGACCGGCCACCCGGAGGGTCTCGAGCAACGCGTTGACCACCTTCTGCTGCGTGGCCACCAGCAGCACCTTCATCTTCTTCTGCGCGCCCTTGGGGTCGCGGTCGGTCGGACTGACCTCCTCGAGGATGGAAAAATCGCTGATCGCCTCGCCCGGCGGGATGGGGATGTGCTGTTCGGCCTCCCAGCGCAGCACCTCGCGAAGTTCACGCTCGCTCATGCGGGGAAACTGCGCGTGGCGCAGGATGACACCCTGGCCGCCCACCGCCGTCACCACCCGGCGATGCCCCAGGCCGATCTCCGACATCAGCGACCTTATCGCCCCTGCCACGTCCTGTGGCTTGACGATGACGCCTTCGACGATGGAGTGCCTGGGGGTAGGCGTCATGCCGAAGTTCGTCACCACCGGGCCCCGGCGCGTACCCCTCACCTGGACGATCTTGATGTGCGAGGTGCCCACGTCCAGCCCCACCGCGGTGCGCCCCGGGCCCAAAAACACCATCCTGCGCGGCTTGGGCTCGGCGGCCGGCGCCTCCGGTGCCGGCTCGGGCGTGGGAGCCGGGGGCGGCGGCTGTTCCGGCTCGGGGGGGCCGATGGCCTCGCGCACCCGGGGTCGCCCGGGCGGACCCGAATCATCGCGCTGGCGAACCGGGGCCGGCGGCGTCGGCGGGCGTTCCTGCCCGGCGGACGGAGCCGGCACGGACGCCGGGGCTGGCGGCGGGCGGCGATCTGCCCGCGAAGGCGACGGCGGCCGCACGGTGACCGCGATCTCGTCCGCCGCCGGTCGACGGCGGGACGCGGGCTTGCGCTCCGCTACCGGCGGCCGGGCTTGCCGACGGCGCGCCGCCAGGGTCCGCCCCAGGACGACCAACAGCCCGAGGCCTGCGAGCGAGCAGAATCCGAGGTAGCGGTAGGGAGCATCGTCGAAGTACCACTGCAGTTCGAGGTAAAGGACGGCGCCGACCACCAGCCCGATCACCGCGAGCACCGTCAGCACGCCTACCACCTCGCCCCACGTTCCCGACGTGGGGCGGGGTTCGTCTCCTGGTCGCTCGGGCGGCGAAGGAGGCGGGGCGACGGCGGCAGGCTTGGGCGCTTGGAGAAGATCCTCGGACGGTTCCTGGGGCAGGGCCGCCTGCCCCCTTCTGACGAAAAGGAGCGCCAGCAGCGCCAGCGCCACCCCGATGGCGACCATGTGAATGGGCTTCAGGCCCAGTCCCAGCAAGGGGTCAAGCGCGGAGGCGAGCAGCGCCCCACCTGCGCCCACGAGTACGAGCGCGGCCCATGACCTGCCCCGTCTTCGCGCGGGAGCTTGCGCGCGGCGCCGGCGTCGACTGCTTCGCTGTGGAAGGGTGGGCAGCTGGTCGGTCATGCCTTGACTCCCTTCGCCTGGTTCGGTGGCCTTTTTCTACGGCAAGGAGCCAGTTCCTGCCCGAACCTGGCATCGGGTTGCGGTATCCGGCGTCTGCGGCACCCAAACGGAAGCCCGGATGACCCCCGGCCACTCCGGCACGGCAAGGCGTCGGCCGAAGGGCCCAAGATCAGCATGCGCCGCCCGCCCGGCGGACGGCGCGCCGCGGTGTGTCGTCGCCCCGGCCTTTCAGTCGCGTTGCAGGTCGGGCCGCGTGGGCTTGGTGGGCCCGATGTGGTACAGGTGTGCGTCCCCTATCGGCCAGACACCCAGGTCGACCCCCCAGTAATAGGCCTCCGTGTCCACGGGCCGCCCCTCGGGCAAGGGCACCGCGGTGGCGTCCCATTGCCCGGCCATCTCACCGATCGGTGTGGGGAGCGGGCCGGGATCGCCCAGCACGTACTCCTGCAGATTGTGCGGATGACCCGCCCCCGCGGCGTTGACGGCGTAGAAGTACACCTTGCCGTAATGGTTTTGGAAGCTGAAATCGCTCTTGAGGTACTGCCCGCGTAAAAGCCCCAGGCGCGCAGGGTAGCGGCCGAAGTCGAAGAAGTAGCGCTCGAGGGCGCTCACGATCACCCGCAGGTCGGCCTGGGCCTTGGCCTCGCGGGCGCGATCGATGGCTCCCACCACGCGGGGGATGGCCACAGCGGCCATGATTCCCAGGATCACCACCACCACCAGTAGCTCGATCAGGGTGAAACCCGCCTCACGGCGCACGGTCGCCGCCATGTCCCTTACCTCCCGGCCTTCCCACGGCGGATCGCGACCTTGGAGCAGAGAGGGGGCCCTCGCGGGGCCCCCGGACTCACGTCAGACGTCAGTCATATTGCAGGTCGGGACGGGTTGGTTTGTTCGGGCCGATACTCGGAACCTCCGTAGGCCCCCCATTCCCCCACCAGTAGGCGGTGTCCTCGGGGGCCCTGCCCTGGGGAAGGTCGGGGCGGGCGCCCTGGCCGTCCCAGGTCCAGTTGGTGCCGGCAAACTCACCCGGCGGGTTGGTCGGGTCGCCCAGGGCGAACTGCCGCAGGTGATCGGGCTGGTTGACGGCGCCTACTACGTTCCACTTCACGGCGTAGAAGTAGATGTGTCCATAGGAGTTCTTGAAGTCGAAGTCGCTCTTCAAGTACTCGCCGCGCAGCAGTCCCAGGTGCGTGGGATAGACGCCGTGGTCGAAGTAGTAGCGCTCAAGACCGCTGACGATCACGCGGATGTCGGCCACGGCCTTGCTCTCGCGGGCCCGCTCGATGGCGCCGAGCACGCGGGGGATGGCGACGGTGGCCAGCACGCCCAAGATAACCACCACCACCAGAAGCTCGATAAGGGTGAAGCCCCGCTCGTTCCTTGTCGCCTTGTGGATCAGCTTGAGCATTGGATTTCACCTCCTCCGGTATTTTCGCTGCTAATTCTCCCCGATGCGACGGTATCCTTCATTTTGTGTGTCCTGGGCAGCATGTTCCCAGGGGATACCACTAAAGGATACCACCTTCCTGCGAAAGCTGTCAATCAGAATCTTCGCCTATCGGGAAGGTCACTGGATGGTGCCGAACACCTCGAACATCGGCATGATCATCGCCACCAGCACAAAGCCGATTCCCACCCCCAGCACCGCCATGATCAAGGGCTGGATCACCGAACTGAAGCGCTCCACCAGGGCGTCGATGTCGCGCTCGTAGAACTCGGCCACCTTCAAAAGCATTGACTCCACCTGGCCGGTCTCCTCGCCGACGGCCACCATCTCCGACACCATGCGGGGGATCAGGCGGCTGGAGCGGAGGGGACCGGACATGGCTGAGCCGTCCAGCACCGCCTGGCGGGACTGCTCCACCACCCGAGCCACCAGGCGGTTGCCCACGGTCCCCTGCACCACCGCGAGGGCGGCCAGGATGGGTACGCCGCTGCCGAGCAAGGTGGCCAGCGTGCGGCAGAAGCGGGCCACCGAACGCTTGAGCACGAGCTCCCCGATCGCCGGCACGCGCAGCACCAGCCGGTCGGTCATTTCCGCTCCCCGCTCCGTCTGCAGGAAGCGGCGCAGGCCCAGGGCCACCGCCACCAGCCCGCCCACGATGGCCAGGAGGTTTTTGCGCACGAGCTCGCTGGCGTTGAGCAAAAGCAGGGTGGGCAAGGGCAGTTCGGTACCCAGGTTTTCAAAGAGCACGAGGAAATTGGGTACCACGAAGGCCAGCATGAAGATTACCACCACGATCACCATGACGACGATGACCACCGGGTAGGCCAGGGCGGAACGCACCTTCTGGGCGACGGCGTGCTCCTTTTCGAAATGGTCGGCCATGCGATCGAATACCTCTTCGAGGATACCGCCTATCTCCCCGGCGGCCACCATGTTGACCAGGGCGGGGGGCAGGCTGCGGGCGTGCTTGGAGAAAGAGCTGGCCAGCGTGTGTCCGGCCTCAAGCTCGGTGGCCACGTCCTGGAGGATCGCGTGAAGCACGGGGCTGGAGGTCTGGCGGGTGAGCAGCTGCAGACTGGTGAGCACCGGAACGCCCGCACCCACCATGGTGCCGAACTGGCGACAAAAGAGTGCCAGCTCCTTCACCGGCACCTGCTTTGCCCGGGTGCGGGGTCGTGAGGGGGCGAGGACCTCCTTGAGCTCGCGGCGCGCTTGCAGGTGTGTGATGTAGTAGCCCTTCTCGCGCAGCCGCTCGACGGCCCGGCCCTGATCGTCGGCTTCGATGATCCCCCGGACCGCCCGTCCCGACTCGTCGCGCGCCCGGTAAGCGTACTTGGGCATCTTGGCCGTCCCCCATTACAGGGCAGAGTCCTCGCGCAGGCCCGCCGCGTGATCCCGGTAACCGATCTCCTTGGCCACGCTCACCGGGTCGGCGGCGTTGAACACGTACTCCTCCGCGCTGATCAGGCCTTGACGGTATAGCTCCCGCAGCGAGCTGTCCATGGTGCGCATGCCGTAGCGGGAGCCGGTCTGGATGGCCGAGGGTATCTGGTGGGTCTTGCCCTCGCGGATGAGGTTGCGGATGGCGGGCGTGGCCACCAGGATCTCGACCGCGACCACCCGGCCCGTGCGATCTTTACGCGGCAGCAGGCGCTGCGCCACGATCCCCTCCAGGCAGTTGGACAGCTGAACCTTGACCTGCTCCTGCTGGTGGGGAGGGAAGGCGTCCACCACGCGGTCGATGGTCTGGGCGGCGTCGTTGGTGTGCAGGGTGGCGAACACCAGGTGCCCCGTCTCCGCGGCGCTGATGGCGATGGACACCGTCTCGAGGTCGCGCATCTCGCCCACCAGGATGACGTTGGGGTCCTCGCGCAAGGCCGCCCGCAGCCCGGTGGCGAAGGACCGGGTGTCGACCCCGATCTCCCGCTGGTTGACGATGCTGCGCTTGTGGCGGTGAAGGTACTCGATGGGGTCTTCGAGGGTGATGATGTGGTACTCGAACTCGGAGTTGATGAGGTCGATCATGGCGGCAAGGGTGGTGGTCTTGCCGCTGCCGGTGGGCCCGGTGACCAGGACCAGGCCCTTGGGGCGGCGCGCCAGGTTGCCGAGGGTCTCGGGCAGCCCCAGGGCCCGCAGGCTCTTGATCTCGGCGGAGATGACGCGGGCGGCAACCCCTGCCGAACCGCGCTGGCGGTAGCCGTTGATCCGGAAGCGGGCGACCCCGGAGATGCTGTAGGAGAAGTCCACCTCGCCGTCGGCCTCGAAGCGGTTGGCCTGCTCCTCGTTCATCAGCTCATAGAGCAGACGGCGGGTGTCCGCCGCGTGCAGCACCTCGCTGCCGAGGCGCTGGAGGTCACCGTGCACCCGGATCACCGGGGGACTTTCGACCGTCAGGTGAAGGTCGGAGGCATGTCTTGCCACCGCTTCTTTGAGCAGGTCTTCGGCTCGCACAGGTCCTGTGTCCCTCCCGTCGGCCCTAGTCCTCTTCGCTCCAGGCCACCCTGAGCACCTCTTCGAGGGTGGTGACGCCCTTGAGGGCCTTGGCCACGCCATCCTGCAGCAGGGGACGCATACCCATGCGGGTGGCGATCTCCTGCAGGGTGGCCGACGCTACGCGGTCGGAGATGGCCGCCCGTATCTCCCGGGTCACCGGCAAGAACTCGTGGATGGCCGTCCGCCCGCGGTATCCGGTGTTGCCGCAATATGGACAGCCCTTACCGGTGTAAGCGGTGATCGGCCGGTCGGTCGGCAGGCCGGCCGCCAGTCTTTCCGGCGCGTCGGGAGCAAGCTCGTAAGGCTCCTTGCAGCGGCGGCAGATGGTGCGCGCCAGGCGCTGGGCCAGCACGGCGGTCAGCGAGGAGGCCACCAGGAAGGGCTCGACCCCCATGTCGATGAGCCGGGGTATGGCGCCTGCGGCTTCGTTGGTGTGGATGGTGCTCAGCACCAGGTGGCCGGTGAGGGCCGCCCGGATGGCGATCTCGGCCGTCTCGCTGTCCCGGATCTCACCCACCATCACGATGTTGGGGTCCTGCCGCAGGATGGCGCGAAGGCCGGTGGCGAAGGTGAGGCCCACCTTCTCGTTGGTCTGGATCTGATTTACCCCGGGGATCTGGTACTCCACGGGGTCCTCGATGGTGATGATGTTCTGGGTGGGCGAGTTCAGCTCGCGCAGGGCCGCCATGAGCGTGGTGGTCTTGCCGCTCCCGGTGGGGCCGCACACCAGCATGATGCCGTAGGGGCGACGGATCGCCTGCCGGAAGCGGCTCAGGATGTCGGGAAGGAACCCCAGCTCCTCAAGGCTGGTGATGGCCCGCGACTTGTCCAGGAGGCGCATCACCACCTTCTCGCCGAAGATGGTGGGCAGCGTGGAGACGCGGATGTCCACGTCGCGCTTTTCGTCCTTGATCTGGATGCGGCCGTCCTGCGGAACCCGCCGCTCGGCGATGTCCATGGAGGCCATGATCTTGATGCGCGAGACCACCGCCCCGTGGACGCTCCTGGGCGGGGACATCACCTCGCGGAGCAGACCGTCGATCCGGAAGCGCACCTGCACGCGGTCCTCCAGGGCCTCGATGTGGATGTCGCTGGCCCGTTCCTCGAGCGCCTGATCGATGATGTTGCTGACCAGGCGGACGATAGGGGCTTCCTCCACCAGCTCCCGCAGGCGCGCGGTTTCCGCGTCCTCCTCGGCGGGGGGCTTTTCCTCCATGATGGTCTCGATGCGGTAGGCCTGCTCGATGGCCCGGAGGATGCCGCGCTCGGTGGTGACCACCGGGTCGATCTCGCACCCGGTCATGAAGGCGATGTCGTCCAGGGCGAAGACGTTCAGCGGATCGGCCATCGCCAGCGTAAGCGTATTGCCACGGCGGTCCACGGGGATGGCACGGTAGCGCTTGGCCGCCTGCTCGGAGATGAGCCGGGCCACCGCCGGCTGGACCTTGAGGTCGGCCGGGTTGACGAACTTCATGCCCAGCTGGCGGGCGAGCGTCCTGGCGATGTCCGTCTCGGTGACGGCACCCATGCTGACCAGGATCTCGCCGAGGCGGAGGCCGGAGTTGCGCTGCAGCTCTAGCGCAGCCTCGAGTTGCTCCTGGGTGATGACCTTGGCCTCTACCAGGACTTCTCCAAGCCGCTGTCGCAGGAGACGCAAACTCTCACCATCCTTCCCCGCGCCTCACCTGGAAGACGCAACCGTTAACTATTCGCTTCATTGCCGTCAGATCCTGTCTAATCCTCAGGCGCCCGTCGAACGTGAGAGAAAAGCCAGGAGTACTCTCACCGCTCCCTCGACGTCGGCCAGGTCGGCCATCTCCGAAGGTGTGTGCAGATAACGCGTGGGGATGGACACCACCCCCGACGGCACGCCCGTCCGGGTCAGGGCGATGACGCCGGCGTCGGTGCCTCCCCTTTCCAGTACCTCCCGCTGGAACGGCACCGCGGCCGTCGCCGCTGCCTCTTCCAGCGCCTGGCGCACCTCGGGGTGGCAGATCAGGCTGGAGTCCTTCACCTTCACCGCCGGCCCCTTGCCCAGCGAGACCTCCATGACCGCCGCCTTCGGCGTGTCGCCGGTGGCGGTAACGTCGACCGCCACCGCCAGGTCGGGCTCGATGCCGTAGGCCGACGTGCGCGCCCCACGCAAACCGAGCTCCTCCTGCACGGTGAACACGAAGTACGCCCGGACCGCCGAGGAGGTCAGCCTGCGCGCCACCTCCACCAGCACCGCACACCCCACGCGGTCGTCCAGGGCCTTGCCGATCAGCCGGGTGCCGGCCGTCTCCAGGGGACGGTGGAACACCGCCACATCGCCCACCGCCACCGGCGCCCCCGCGCGGTCGGCGGCGCCGAGGTCGATGTAGAGCTTTTCGTGCTTGAGTTCCTTTACGTCTTCCACGCGCTCCGCGGCGACGACCCCTATCCGGCCTCCCGGGAAGATCACGCGCTGCCCCGGCAGGCCAAGGTGCCCGAGGCCTCCCACCGGCGCGTAACGCACAAAGCCCTGCTCGTCAATGTGGGTGACCATGAGGCCGAGCTCGTCCATGTGGGCCGCCAGCATCACCCGTGGTCCCTTGCCGGCGTCCTTCCAGGCGATGAGGTTGCCCAGCGCGTCGGTGCGCAACCCGTCGACGTGGGGCCGGATCTCCTCGGCGATGCGCCGGCGGACCTCCCCCTCCTGGCCGGAAGGCCCATAGCTTTGCGTGAGCCTGGCGATAAGTTCCTTCATGTCGCCCCTCCTTCATCCCTGAAGCGCAGCCCCTCGTCGCCGACCCGGCACAGGAAAGCGGAAACCAGGCGGATGGCGGCGGCCACGTCTTCGATCGCCGCTACGGCGGCCGGACCGTGGATGTAGCGGCAGGGTACCGACACCGAAGCGGTGGGAACTCCCTCCAAGGCCAGGCTGATGGCTCCGGCGTCGTTGCCTCCAGCGGCGAAGCGTCTGAACTGGTAGGGGATGCCCAGGTGGCGGGCGGTGTCGGTCAGCACCTCGACCATGGACCGGTTGGCCACCGAAGCGGCATCCATCAGGCTAAGCGCCGGGCCCGCGCCCAGTCGGGTCACGTGGGAGGCCTCGTCCACCCCGGGCAGGTCGGCACAAACCGTACCCTCCAGCGCCAGACCGACGTCGGGAGCCAGGGCGTGGGCGGCCACCCGCGCACCGCGCAGGCCCACCTCCTCTTGAACCGTGAAGGCGGCCGCAAGCTCAACGCCGGGGTAGTTGCCCTTGAGCAACTCCACCAGCACCGCGCAGCCGGCGCGGTTGTCCAGGGCTTTGGCCAGCACCAGGCCGTCGCCGAACTCCCGGGCGGCGGTGGCAAAGGTCACCCGGTCCCCAACCTTGACCCACCGCCCGGCCTCCTCGCGGCTTGGGCACCCGATGTCGATGGTGAGGTCCCGGAGCCGGGGAGGCCCCGGCTGTTCGGCGGTATCCTCGCGGTACACCGTCTCCAGCCCGATGACTCCGGGCACGCGGTCCGGCCCCACCAGCACCGGCAGCGCGGGCAGGATACGGAGGTCGATGCCGCCGACGGGGGCAAAACGCAGGCGGCCGCTTTTGTCAAGGTGGGTCACCATCAACCCCACCTCGTCCATGTGGGCGGCCAGCATCACTCGGACCGGCGTTCCCTTCCCCGGGAAGCGCCGGGTCACCAGAAGGTTGCCGAGGGCATCCACCTTTGCCCCTTCGGCCAGCTCTCCGAGTTCCTCGCGCAGGACCGCGCGGACCTCGCGCTCGTCGCCCGAGACTCCCCTGGCGTCCGAGAGCCGCGAAAGCAGCCGTCGCAGGTGCTCGTGATTCCCTACTCCCATCGCAGTCCCTCCAGGTAGGCGGCGTCGCAGCGGGCGGCGAAGTGGGCGAGCAGGCGCGAGGCGGCGGCGACGTCGGCCAGCGCCACCGTCTCGACCGCGGAGTGCATGTACCGGCAGGGGATGGAGACCAGGGCGGTGGGTATGCCCGCGCCGGTGACCTGCATGACCCAGGCGTCGGTACCGGTGGCTGCGGGTGCTGCCTCCACCTGGTAGGGAAGGTTGAGCTCCTGGGCCAGCGACGCAAGTTCGTGTTGCAGCACCGGGTGCACGTTCGCCCCCACCGTGATCACCGGTCCCTTACCCAGGGGCCAGCCTGCGTCTTCCGGTATCCCGGGGCCGTCGCCCAGGCACACGTCCACCGCGACCGCGAGGTCGGGCTCCAGCGCCCAGGTGCCTACGCGGGCCCCGCGCATGCCCACCTCCTCCTGCACGGTGGCGACCACGCAGACGTCGGCGCCGTGGCGCAACCTTGCAAGCTCCCCAAGACACCCGTGAAGGACGGCCACCCCTACCCGGTCGTCGAACGCCTTGCCGGCCAGCAAGCCGCCCTTGAGTTCCCACAGCTCCGCCTTGAGCGTCACCGGGTCGCCGACGGCCACCAGCTCGCGTGCCGTGTCGCCGCCATAGCCGATGTCGATGAAGAGGTCTTCGAGTTTGGGCAGCTTACGACGCTCCTCCGGCCCCAGCATGTGCGGTGGCCTGAGGCCGATCACCCCCGCCAGGTCGCGTCGCCCGTGCACGGTGACCTCCTTGCCCAGGAGGACGCGGGGGTCAACCTGGTCCACCGCGCCAAAACGCAGAAATCCTTCCTTCTCCACCCGGGTGACCAGCAGGCCTATCTCGTCCATGTGGGCGGCCAGCATGAGCCGCGGCCGCCGCCCGGGTCCCTGTTCGGTGGCCCGCTTGACGGCTACCACGTTGCCCAGGCGGTCGCGCCAGACCGCGTCGGCAAGTCCCGACCAGGCCTCCTCGATCAGGGCGGCCACGTGGTGCTCGAACCCGGAAACGCCCGGTGACGTGCTCAGAAGCTTCAGCAGATCTCGAACGTTCACCCGGGGCAACCTCCCAGCGACAGACATGCGGGTAGCATTTGGTGTCGACGGGAGGAATTCCTGCCTGCGGCGAAGCGAAGGGTTACTGCCGGACGTCTATCGGCACGCGACGGGCACGACGTCGGGCCTCGTCGGTCTTGGGCATGGTGAGACGGAGGATGCCGTCACGGTACTCGGCGTGACAGGCCTCGATGTCCACGCCGGCGGGCAGGGGCAGCTGGCGGTGGAAAGCGCCCTGGCGGCGCTCGCGATAGACATAACCCGCCTCGCGGCGTTCGGTCTCTTCCCGGAGGGCGCCGCGCAGGGTCACCACGTCCTCGCCCACCAGCACTTCCAGCCGTTCGGGGTCCGCTCCCGGCAGCTCGGCCTCGAGGATCACGGCGTCGTCGGTCTGATACAGGTCGACGCTCGGTGCGAAGGGGAAACCGCCCGCGCCCCGCAGCCTGCCCGCCGTCCAATCGAGCCAGCGATAAAGCTCATCGCGCCACCGCACAAGGTCGGTACCGGGGCGTTCGAGCTCCACGCCACATCCCCCCTGAGGATGAAGCTGTGGCTAGCATGCCCTTGAGCCCGCCAGGTTATCCCGAAACTGCCCGCCGGCGCAAGACCCCGAGGGCGGCGGCCAGGACGATGAGGAGCAGGCTGACGGCCTGCGTCACGCTCAGGTAAGGGGTGAGCATCTCCACCTCGCGCGTGAACTCCACCCCGAAGCGGATGGCGGAGTACAAGGCGACGTACAGCAAGAACACGTCACCTTCGCGGCGGGCGCGCAGGCGGAAACCCCATAGCACCAGGAACAGCAGGCCGACCAGGATCCCCTCGTAAAGCTGCGCCGGATGGCGCAGGCCCGGGGCGTAGCGGGTCAGAACGGCCCACGGCACGTCGGTCAAGCGCCCGTAGCAGCAGCCGTTCAAGAAGCACCCGACACGTGCCAGCGCGGTACCCAGGGCCAGGGAAGGGGCCGCGATGTCGGCCAGCCGCCAAAAAGGTATCCCGCGGCGCCTGGCGTAAACCAACCCGACCACGATGCCGCCGGCCACGCCACCGTGCAGCGCCAGTCCCCCTTCGTGGATGTGAAGGATGCGGACGGGCGCAGCCAGGTATTCCTGAAGGTGCATGAGCACGTAGATGGCACGTGACAGCACCAGGCCGGCGAGGAAGGCGTAGATGCCGAAATCCACCACCGCCCCGGGGTCCACTCCCCGCCGCTTGCCCTCACGGGCCGCCACGTACAGGCCGATCAGCAGTCCCAGGGCCAGCATGCTGCCGTAGGCGTAAAACGCCAGCGGGCCCAGACGAAAAAGCACCGGTCGCAAAGCGGTCTCAACTCGCTTCCTGGACTTGAGTGTGTGTGCAAGCCGGTGTTCGGGATCGGTCCCGCGTCATCCTGCCGGCTTCAGGTGGCCAGCAGCCGCTCGACGCGTTCGGCCAGCTCCCAAACGTCGAAAGGCTTGGGCAAGAAGTCCGCAACGCGGCGGTGGGCGCTGACCATCTCTCCCTGGGCGCTGCCGGTGACCACCATCACCGGCACCGACGTGTCGAGGCTGTCGAGCCTTGCCAGGAACTCCTCGCCGCCCATGCCGGGCATCGCCCAATCCAGCAGGATGAGGTCAGGCCTTGCCGACCTCACCGTCTCCAAGCCCTCGTGCCCTCCCGCCGCCGCCAAGGTCCGCAGCCCCCGCTGCTCCAAGACGGTGGTGATCAGAAGGCGGATATGCGGTTCATCGTCTACCACCAGCACAGTACGTCGCCTCGCCATGCGACTGCTTTCCCGACCTCCCGGAGTGCCTGCCGAGAACCGGATTTCGCCGGCCACCCCCGGAGGCTCCTTCGATTGTCGAAGGGCGACAAGATCTGACATCAGCGAGGTAGACCGCTGAGGATGGCCGCCAGGCACGCGGGGTCGACGTTGCCGCCGGAGATGACCACCGCCACGCGCCTGCCCGTCACCGGGCCCAGACGACCTGCCAGCAGCGCCGCCACTCCCACCGCGCCCGAAGGCTCCACGACCAGGTGATGCTCCAATGCAAGCCAGCGGACGGCGGCGGCGATCTCCGCTTCCTCTACCAGGACGAAGTCGTCGACCAGTCGCATCACCAGGCCAAACGGCGGATCGGTGATACCCCCGTGCAGCCCCTCGGCGATGGACGGGCCAAGCTCCACGTGCACCAGCTTCCCCGCCCGGAAAGAATGGTACCACGGGGCGGACGCCACCGACTGCACGCCGATCACCTTGGCCTGCGGGTTGAACGCCTTCACCACCGTGGCCACCCCGGCGATGAGGCCGCCTCCGCCTGCGGGCACCAGGAAGATCTCGAGGTCGGGACGTTCGGCCAGCATTTCCAGGGCCACGGTGCCCTGTCCCGCGATCACCCGGGGGTCGGCGAAGCCGTGAACCCAGGTGACCGGCGTGGTGCGCGCATGGGCCGCGGCCCGGGCTTGGGCCTCGTCGTAATCGCGCCCGGCGATCACGATCGAGGCCCCCAGTCGGCGGCAGTTGTCCAACTTGACCTTGGGCGTTCCCTCGGGGACGAACACCGTCGCCCGGCACGCGAAGTGGCGGGCGGCGTAGGCCAGTCCCTGGGCGTGGTTGCCGGACGAGGCCGCCAGCAACCCCAGCTCGCGCTGACCGGGGTCCAGCGACGCCACGCAGCTTAAGGCCCCCCTCACCTTGAAAGAACCCGTGACCTGCAAGTTCTCGAGCTTGAGGAAGGTGGTGGCGCCGGTGACCGCATCGAGCGGCGGGGACGCCTCCAGCGGGGTCCGGCGCACCAGTCCCCGGATGACCGCCGCCGCGCGCACCACATCGTGCAGAGCAACCTCGCACATGCACATCACCTGTACCGTTCCTCAAAACTTAACTAGGCGGCTTGCTGCGGACAACCCGCGTGCATGCTTCCTCACCTTCCGATGCGGTTCCTGCCGGCAGGAGGACCGCCGCCGGGGACGAATGGGTCAGCCGGAGGTGGCGCGGGGTGCCGCGGCGGGAACTGGAGGAGGCGCTGGGGCGACTGACGACGGGACTGAGCCCCGAGATGACCGCGGAGCTCGCCGATCATCTTGGGGTTACGCGCCGCGAAGTCGAGGTGGCCGCCCTCGAACGCGGGCTCATTCCCGAGCGTTACCTGCGCAACCTGGGCACCGTCGGGCTTGACGGTCAACTGGCCTTGCTGCAAGCCGCGGTGGCGGTGGTGGGGCTGGGAGGGCTCGGCGGCCTGGTGCTTGAGCTGCTGGCCCGCATGGGCGTGGGTCGCCTGCTGGCCGTCGACGCTGACCGCTTCGAACCCAGCAACCTCAACCGCCAGCTGCTGGCCACCGAGGACGACCTCGGCCGGCCCAAGCCGGAAGCGGCGGTGCGGCGGGCGGGGGCGGTCAACTCCGCGGTGACGGTGGTCCCGTGCTACGACCGTGCGGGTCGTGCGAACCTGGCGGCCCTGCTGCAGGGGGTCGCGGTGGCGGTGGATGCCCTGGACAACCTGCCCGATCGCTACCTTCTCCAGGAGGCCTGTTCTGAGGCCAAAGTGCCGATGGTTCACGGGGCGGTCGCCGGGTACTGGGGGCAGGTGATGACGGTGTTCCCCGGCGATCCCGGCCTGAAAGCCCTTTTCGGGGCGGCCGAGCGTCTTCCACGTCAGGGGATCGAGAGCGCGCTGGGCACCCCGGCCGGAACCGCCGCCATGGTCGCCGCCTGGCAGGTGCAGGAGGTGGTCAAGCTCCTCACCGGCAGGGGCAGGCCGCTGCGTCAGAGGCTGCTCTGGCTGGATGCCGAGCAGGGTGAGGCGGGGGTGCTTGCCCTTTGCTAGCGATGTAGCTCCTTGGGCACCCCGGTCTCCAGGATGGCTCACCCGAGCTTGCCGGTGATGTAGTCCTCGGTTCGCCGGTCCCGGGGTGAGGTGAAGATGGCGGCGGTGGGCCCCTCCTCTATCAGCCGGCCGTCAAGCATGAAGATGGTGCGATCGGAAACGCGCGCCGCCTGCCGCATGCTGTGGGTGACGATGATCACCGTGTACCGGCACTTCAGCCGCCGCATCAGGTCCTCGATGCGCAGCGTGGCGAGAGGATCGAGGGCCGAGCACGGCTCGTCGAGCAGGATCACCTCCGGGCGCACCGCCAGCAGGCGGGCGAGGCACACGAGCTGCTGCTGGCCCAGGGGAAGGTCCGGCGCCGGGCGGTCCAACCGGCGGCGCATCTCCTCCCACAGCCCGACCTCGCGGAGGGCTCTTTCGACCGTGGCCCAAAGCTCCATCCGGTCGCTCACCCCGTGGACACGCGGCCCGTAGGCCACGTTGGCGAACACCGACAGCGGAAAGGGATTGGGACGCTGGAAGACCATCCCGACCACCGTCCGCAGGCGGCGAAGGTCGGTGCCCGGGCGGTAGATGCTTTGCCCGTCCAGCAGCACCTCCCCGGTCAAACGGAAGCCGGGAAGGTGATCGTTCATACGGTTCAGGCACCTGAGCAGCGTGGTCTTGCCGCAACCCGAGGGGCCGATGATCGCCGTGATCAGCCTCTCCCCAAAGGCGGCCGAAATCCCGTGCAAGGCCTGCGTCCTGTGGTAAAAGACGCTCAGGTTGACCGTGCGCAGCTTGTGCCCTCCTGCTCCCGCGGTCATGCCTAACCCACCCGCCCGGAGATGAAATCCTGCGTGCGAGGGTCGCGAGGGTTGCTGAACACCTGGCGCGCCGGTCCCTGCTCGACCAGGTGACCCAGGTACAAAAACAGCACTTTTGCCCCCAGTCTTGCCGCCTGCCGCGGATTGTTCGTCACCAGCACTATGGTGTAGCTTCCGGCAAGACCCCGGAGCAGTTCCTCTATCCGCAGGGTGGACACGGGATCGAGGCCCGAGGTGGGCTCATCGAGCAAGATGACCTCCGGACGCATCGCCAGCACGCGGGCGATGGCCAGGCGCTGCTGCTGGCCGCCGGAGAGGCGAAAAGCCGGTTCCCGCAGGCGCCCGGCCACCTCATCCCAGAGGGCGGCCGCGCGAAGGCTCTCCTCCACCAGGGCGTCCAGCTCCTGCCGGCGGCCGCGACCGGCCAGGCGGGGGCCGTAGGCCACGTTGTCGTACACCGACAGCGGTAAAGGAGTGGGCACGGCGAAGACCATCCCCACCCGCCGCCGCAGGGTGGTCGGGCACGTCCCGGCGGCGTAGATGTCACGGCCGTCAAGCAATATGCGCCCCTCCCGACGCGTCCGCCCATGGAGGTCGCAGAGCCGGTTCACGCAGCGGAGCAGGGTGGTCTTGCCGCTTCCGGTGGGTCCCATCACCACCGCGAGCTCGCCCGCGCCCACCTTGAAACTCACGCGGTAAAGTGCCCGGACCGCCCCGTAGTAAAAGGACAAACCCTCCACGACCAGGCGGTGCTGACGCAAGACCGGTCTCCCTCCTTCAGCCCCTCCGTGCGGTGATGCGGCCCAGCAGCCAGTAGGCGACGAAGTTGACCCCGAGGATCAGCAAGATGAGAACCGCGGCCGTGCCGTAGGCTTGATCCATCGAGATGCCTTCGCGGGCCAGGATGAAAAAATGCACGGCCATGGTGCGCACGGGGTCGAGCGGCGAACGCGGCAGTCTGAGCGTTGTGCCGGCGGTCAAGATCACCGCCGCCGTCTCGCCCACGCTCCGGGCCACTCCCAGCATCACTCCGGTCAGCACGCCCGGCAGGGCACCGGGCAGCACCACGCGCGTCACCGTCTGCCACCGCGTGCCGCCCAGGGCGTAGCTGATCTCGCGCCAGCTTCGGGGTACCGCCCGGATGGCCTCCTCGGCGGTGCGAATGATGATGGGCAGGATCATGATGGCCAGCGTCAGCCCGCCCGACAGCACCGACCAGCCAAGGCCCAGGCGGATGACGAACAGCACGAAGCCGAAAAGCCCGAAGATGATCGACGGTATCCCCGCCAGGGCCGCGGTGGCGAAGCGGCACAGCCGCACGAAAAAGCCTTCACGCGTGTACTCCGCCAGGTAAACGGCGGTCATGACGCCGAGCGGGGTGGCGATGGCCACCGCCAGAGCGGTCACCGCGAGGGTTCCCACCACGCTGGGGAAGATGCCGCCTGCGCGTCCCATGCGCTCCGGAGCGGTGAGCAGGAACGCGGCGTCGATCACCGGCAGGCCCCGGGCCAGCACGTGGCCCACGATGAGGGTGAGCAAGGCACCGGTCAGGAGCCCGGAGAGCCCAAGGGCGGTGATGGCCAGGCGATCGGCCCGGTCTTTGCTCATCCCCCCTCACCCGCCCGTCGGGAAGATAAGGCCAGGGCGACGGAGTTTGCCGCCATGATCACCACGAAGAGCACCAACCCGGTGGCCAAGAGCGCCTGGCGGTGCTCTCCCTGGGCGTAGCCCATCTCCAGGGCGATGTTGGCGGTGAGCGTACGCACCGGATCGAGCGGCGAGGTCGGCGCGCGCAGGGCGTTGCCCGCCACCATCAGCACCGCCATGGTCTCGCCCAGCGCCCGCCCCGTGCCCAGGATCACCCCGGCGAGGATACCCGGCCGCGCCGCCGGCATGAGCACCATCGCGATGGTCTGCCATCTGCCGGCGCCCAGGGCCAGGGAGCCTTCGCGATAGCTGTCGGGTACCGCCCGCAGCGAATCGTAGGTGATGCTGGTGATGGTGGGCAGGATCATCACCGCCAGCACCGCGGAGGCGGCCAGCACCGAGAACCCCGGACCTCCCAGCGTCGTGCGTACCAGCGGCACCAGCACCACCACTCCCATGAAGCCGTAGACGACGGACGGTATGGCCGCCAGGAGCTCCAGGGCCGGCTTGAGCATCCTGGCCAGCGGGCGGGGCGCCACCTCGCTGAGGAAGATCGCGCAGGCCAGCCCAAGCGGGACCCCCAGGCACAGTGCTCCCACCGTCACCCAGACGGTGCCGGCCAGCATGTTGAAGATGCCGAAGCTTCCCGCATCCGGGGCCCAACGCCGACCGAGCAGGAACTGGGCAGGGCCGACGCGGGCGATCACGGGAACCCCTTCGATGAAGATGAAGACGGCGATCAACACCAAGGCGGTGGTGGTGGACAGGGCCACCAGCCCGAGCAACATCTCGACCGGCCGCTCGTCGCGCACCTCATCTCCCCCCGCGCACCGCCGCCGCCGGGATCAGGCCTTCCTGGGCGAGCAGCGCCTGGGCCTGCTCGCCCAGTACGAACTCGACGAAGGCCTCGACCTCGGGACGCGGCGAACTGCCCAGTACGAACAGGAACGGGCGCACCAGCTCATACCGACCGGTCAGCACCGCCTCCACCGTGGGTGGCCGGCCGTCAAGCGTCAGCGCCCGGACGCGGTCGTCCACGAGGCCCAGCGAAAGGTAACCGATGGCCGCGGGATCGGCCGCCACGATCTCCCGCACCGCCCCGTTCGAGTCCTGTACGAGCGCGCGCTCGGTGGTATCCAGGCCCCGCATGACCATCTCCTCGAAGGCGCCGCGGGTGCCCGAACCCTGCTCGCGGGTCACGACGGTGACCCGTCCCTGCCTGCCTCCCACGTCCGCCCAGTCGCCGGCCGTTCCCGAGAAGACCGCCCTGACCTGGTCGAGGGTCAAGGTGGTGACGGGGTTGGTGTGGTGCACGATGATGGCGATGGCGTCCCAGGCGATGGGCAAGGCCCCGAGTTCGGCCGCTTCCGCCGCACCGAGCGGCCGCGACGACATCCCGAGGTCGGCGGCCCCGGTGAGCACCGCCTGAATGCCCGCGCTGGAGCCGCCCCCCTGCACGTTGACCCCAACGTCAGGAAAGAGGTGCATGTATTCCGCGGCCAGGTACTCCACGAAGGGCAGAACCGAAGTAGACCCGGCGACGGTGATGACCGTGCCGCGGACCGGCGGGCGGCAGGCGGCGGCGAGGGGAAGCAGGCAGGCGAGGACGAGGCATGCCCGCAGCGGGGTGGACATCCGGACTCTCCCGATCCCCTCTTGGCAGCATTGCATGACGGCATAGCTGAAGACTGTTAACTGCTATGCGCTTGCCGGCGGTCTGATACCCCGCCTCAACGCCGCCGAAGAGGGAATCGGCGGCGCGCCGACGAAACCCTGACCCGCGGACTGGAGGTGGTCAGCGTGCCGAGCGCCCCGCGTCTCATCCTGGCACTCGTGCTGACGCTGCTCGGACTGCTGGCCGCCCTCCCCGGGCAGGCCGGGGGAGGCGGCTCGGATCCGACCTGTTTGGTCTACGTGGTGCCGGTACAGGGCACCATCGATCGCGGTCTGCCCGGCACGGTCTCCAGGACCGTCCGCCTGGCCAGGTCGGCCGGGGCCGACCTCGTGGTGCTGGAGGTAAGCACCCTCGGCGGGCGGGTGGACGCCGCGCTCGAGATCCGCGACACCGTGCTCGCCTGTCCCATCCCCACGGTTGCGCTGATCCGGGATCGCGCCTGGTCGGCGGGAGCGCTGGTGGCGCTGGCGGCCGACACCATATTCATGCAGCCGGGCAGCAGCATAGGCGCCGCCGAGCCCCGCCCTGCGGAAGTCAAGGAGATATCCGCCCTGCGTGGGGAGTTCGAGGCCACCGCCGAGCGCACGGGGCGCGACCGCACCCTGGCGGCTGCCATGGTCGACCGTTCCATCGAGATAGAAGGCGTCGTCGAGCAGGGCATGCTGCTGGTGCTGTCCGCCGCCCGGGCAGTGGAGCTGGGACTGGCCGAGGGCGTGGCCCGGGATCTGGAAGAGGCCCTGAGCATGCTGGGATATCGGCCCACGAAGGTGGTTCGGATCCATCCTACCCCGGGTGAGCGGCTGGCGCGCTTCGTCACCGACCCCGTGGTGGCGGGCCTGCTTTTGTCCTTCGGGATCATCGGGGTGGTGGCCGAACTCCTGACGCCGGGGTTCGGTGTGCCGGGAACGGTCGGGCTTACCTGTCTTGGGCTTTTCTTCGGAGGGCACCTGCTGGCCGGCCTGGGAGGCTGGGAGGCGGCCGCCCTCTTCGTGGTTGGAATGGCGCTGCTGGGAGCGGAGGCGTTCGTTCCCGGTTTTGGGGTCTTCGGCATCGCCGGCGTGGCCGCCATGCTGGGATCGGTCTACCTGTTCACCGGTGGAGGCACCGACGCCCTCAAGGCAACCGCGGTGGCACTGGTGGTGACCGTCGGCGGGAGCATACTGCTCTTGCGCCTGGCGGCCCGCAAGGGACTGCTCGACCGGCTGGCGCTCGGCGTACGCCTGGGACGTGAGGAAGGCGTGCTGGCGCGGGTCGAGCCCGAGGAACTCGTGGGCCAGACCGGCACCGCCGTCACCCCCTTCCGGCCGGCCGGTATCCTCGAGGTCGACGGCCGGAGGATCGACGCGGTGTCCGAAGGGGCTTTCATCCCCGCCGGCACCCCCGTGAGGATCGTGAGCGTGGAGGGACCCCGGGTTCTGGTCCGGGCGATCGAAGGGAGGTAACAGCATGGAGACGGCAGTTCTGTTGATCGTCATCAGCCTGGTCATCGTCGGGCTGCTGGTGCTGCTCAACTTCATCCCGGTGGGGCTCTGGATCTCGGCCCTGGCCGCCGGCGTGCGCATCGGGATCATCAGCCTGATCGGCATGCGCCTCCGGCGCGTTCCCCCCGCAAGGATCATCGAGCCCTTGATCAAGGCGACCAAGGCGGGGATTGAGGTCAACGTCAACAAACTCGAGGCCCACTTCCTGGCCGGCGGCAACGTCGACCGGGTGGTCAACGCCCTCATCGCCGCCCAGCGCGCCAACATCCCGCTGGCCTTCGAGCGTGCCGCCGCCATCGATCTGGCCGGCCGGGACGTGCTGCAGGCCGTGCAGATGAGCGTCAACCCCAAGGTGATCGAGACCCCGGTGGTGGCGGCCGTCGCCAAGGACGGCATCGAGCTCAAGGCACGGGCACGGGTTACGGTACGGGCCAACATCGACCGCCTGGTGGGCGGGGCCGGCGAGGAGACGGTCATCGCCCGCGTCGGCGAGGGAGTGGTCAGCACCATCGGCTCGGCGGAAAACCACAAGCTCGTGCTGGAGAACCCCGATTCCATCTCCCGTACCGTGCTGGGAAGGGGTCTTGACGCCGGAACCGCCTTTGAGATCCTGTCCATCGACATCGCGGATGTGGACGTGGGGCGTAACATCGGTGCCCAGCTGGAGACGGACCGCGCGGAGGCCGACAAGCGCATCGCCCAGGCCAAGGCAGAGGAACGCCGGGCCATGGCCGTCGCCCGCGAGCAGGAGATGCGGGCCGCCACCCAGGAAATGCGGGCCAAGGTGGTCGAGGCGGAAGCCGAAGTTCCCCGGGCCATCGCGCAGGCTTTCCGCGAGGGCAAGCTCGGGGTGATGGATTACTACGCCATGCGTAACCTGCTGGCCGACACGCAGATGCGCGAGGCCATCTCCCGGGCGGGCGACAAACCTCCGACTTCGGGACCGCTGACCGGCGAGGGGCAGACGCCCTGAGCGAGGAGACCGAACATGGAAGCGTTGGTCGTGATGGTGTTGTTCTACCTCCTGGCGGGCATCCTTTCCGGAGCCATGCGGGGAACGGGGAGGCGACCGGCGTCGTTGCCGCGGTTCGAACCCCCGGTGGGGGAAAGGCCCGCGGCCGCTCCTCCGCCACCTTCCGGCGGCAAACGCGTCGGCCGGCGCCCGCGGACGGGGGTTACGGCCGGCGCCGAACCCCCGCTCCAGCGCGCGCCGGCGGAGCCGGAGATCCTGCCTACCCCCGAGGCACTGCTGGACCCGCGCGCCGCGGCGCGGGCGGTGGTGGTGGCGGAGATCCTCGGCGCCCCGCGCTGCCGGCGCCCCTGGCGGCCGCCGGGGTCCGCCTAGGACTGGAACTGGGGCTCCTCGCGCTCCAGGAAGTCGATACGCTCGCGTAGCTGGCTGGCGGCCACCTTGAGGTTGGCCGCCAGCTGCCGGTAAACCTGGCGCGCCTCCTGGTTCTGGGTCTCCAGGGCAAAGCCTTCCAGGTCCGCCCGGGCACTCTCGATGCTGTTGAGGCACTTGGTGAGTTGCGAGTGAACGGTCATCGCCCGACCACCTCCCCTGGAGTATGGGCGGCGGCCGGCCCCGTCATACCTACCGGACCAGGAAACGGTGCAGGACGGGTCGCGCGTCGGTGGTCACGTAGATGCCCAGCTTGCGAAGGGCATCCTCGTCGCCGTGGCTGGGGGCGTGGGTGGTGTGCATGTCGCAGCCCTTGAGCTCCCGCAGCCGTTCCAGGCAAAGCTGGGCGGTAGGGTTGGTCGCGGCGCTGATGGCCAGGGCGATGATCGTCTCCGAAAGGTCCAGGCTTTCCGACCGTCCCTGCAGCACGCCGGTCTTGAGGTTGTTGATGTTGGCGATGATGCTCGGTGAGAGGAGGTGAATCCCGTCCGGCACCTCGGCCAGGCGCTTGATGGCGTTGAGCACCATGGCCGCCTCCGCGTGAAGCAGGGGCGAGTTCTTGCCGGTGACGATGCTGCCGTCGGGCAGCTCGAGCGCCGCTCCGCAGTAGACCCCCTTGTGTCCCTTGCCCTTGCGGCGGGCTTCCTCGGCGGCCTGGCGGGCAGGCTCGACCACCCGACGGTCCTGCACCGTCAGCTCGAGCTGGGCCATCAGGCGATGTACGCGGTCCACCGTCTCCGGGCGCTCCACGCGCCGCAGCACCTCCCAGCGGTAACGGAAATACCGCCTGATGATCTCCTGGCGACCGGCCTCGCGGATGGCCGCGTCGTCCACAATGCCTTCCCGGATCATGTTGACCCCCATGTCGGTAGGCGACCGGTAAACGACGGGTGGCGGCCCGTCCGCCCACAGGCGGTCCATGATGCGCTTCATGATGTAAAAGTTCTCCACGTCGCGGTTGTAGGTCACCGCGGTGACGCCGTAGGCCTCCAGATGAAAGGGGTCGACCAGCAGCTTGTCTCCCAGGTCGGCGGTGGCCGCCTCATAAGCGAGGTTGACGGGGTGATCAAGCGGCAGCCCCCAGATGGGGAAGGTTTCGAACTTGGCGAAACCCGAGCTCTCGCCCCGGCGACGGTGGTGGTACACCTGGGCCAGGCAGGTGGCCATCTTGCCGCTGCCGGGACCGGCCCCCGTCACCACCACCAGCGGCCGGGTGGTCGGAATGGGCTGGAAGGTGCCGTAACCCTGGTCGCCGACGATGTGGTCCACGTCCTCGGGGTAGCCCTCGAGCAGGGGTTGCAGGAATACCCTGACCCCTCTTTGCTCGAGGTACGCGGCCAGACGGTTCGCAGCTTCCTCACCTGCATACCGGGTGATGACCACCGCCGATACCTCGAGGTGGTGGGCAAGCAGGTCCTCCAGCGACTTGAGGGTGGCGTTGTCGTAAGTGAGGCCGAAGTCCCCCCGCACGCGCCCGCGCTGGATGTCGGGAGCGGCCACGCAGAAGAGGATCTCCATCTGCCGCCGCAGCGACCTGAGGATGCGCAGCTTCGCGTCGGGATGGTACCCGGGCAGCACCCGGGCGGCGTGATAGTCCAGGAGCAGCTTGCCGCCGAACTCCAGGTACAGCTTGCCGGAGAAGTTCTCCACCCGGCGCGTGATGGCCTCGGTCTGGGCGGCCACGTAACGATCGGAATCAAAGGCGACCGGTTTCATCCTGTACCCTCCCCCACTCGTAGCTAGCTTAGCCGCCGGGCCGGGCCATTCCTGCGTCCTCGCTCCCGGTTGCGATTCGATGGTACTAAAGCACGGGTCGGGGCAGCGCGCCCGCGGTGCGGAAGATCAACTCGACCGTGCGCGCGAAGAAGGGTTTGGTCCGCAGGGGGAGGAATGTAATCGTAGTTACCCTGCCATCGTTTCTTAGCAGGGACTTGTAAGGGAAGGGATGACGCGGTGAGGCTGGGGGAAAAGCTGAGGAAAGTGCGCCTCAAGCGCAAGATGACACAGCGAGAACTGGCGGGCAAGGACTTTACCGCGCCTTTCATTAGCCAGGTGGAAAAAGGCCTCACCGTACCTTCTCTCAAAGCGCTGATAATCCTTGCTAATCGTCTGGGGTACCCTCCCGGCTACTTCATCCAGACCAAGGCGGACACCGATCGCGAGCGCTTCCAGATACTCCTCAACCTGGGGAACGCGGCTATGGTGCTGGGCGACGAGGAGGCCGCGCTTGGGTACTTCCAGCAAGCCCTGAAGGTGGCCACCGATCTGGGCGACCTCCAGCGGCAGGCCGATGCCAGGCACCATCTCGCCGTCGTGCACATGCGCGGGCAGCGTTTCGAGGAAGCCCGGCGGGAGCTGCAGGCCGCCCTGGCGGAGTTCGAGAAGCTGGGTGACCTTCCGGGCCTCGCGGCGGTGCACTTCCAGCTCGGGCTGCTGCATCAGCACTTCCGCAACCCACGCGGTGCGGCCCAGGCCTACCAGCGGGCCTTGGAGGCCATGGTCTCCGAAACCACCGCCGATTCCGTGTTGGAGATCAAGCTGCGTGCCAACCTCGGCACCGCCTACCTCAGCCTCGGCGAGAGAGAACAGGGCGTCGCCCTCATGCGGGAGGCGGCGGCGCGCGCCGACGAAGTGGCCGACCCGGCCACCTTGGGCGCCACCTGTATGCGGCGGGCCCACGAGCTTCTGGAAACGGGCGACCTGGAACAGGCACTGGCCGAGTCCGGTCGCGCCTGGCAGGTGTTGCAGGCGTTGGACATGGCAAGGATCGCCGCCCGCGTTCAGGCCAACATGGGCGTCGTCGCCTCCGAGCAGGACCGCTGGGAAGAGGCCGGCGAGCACTTCTCCCGAAGTCTTGAACTGCACCGAAGGGTGGGCGACCGGCAGGGCGAGGCCCAGGCCCTCATCGAGCTTGCCCGTCACCACCGTCAGCGCAACGCCTTTGAGCCGGCGCTGGAGTGCGCCAGGCAGGCGCTGGAGATCGCCTCGGCCCTCAAGTCCGCCCTCGACCGGGCGCGCGCGCACTCGGTGTTGGGCGGCGTCCACCGCCAACGCGGTGCTTTGGATGAGGCGCTCGAACACCTGCTGGCCGGTGTCCAGACCTTCGAGGAACTGGAGTGCCCTCACGAACTGGCCAACACCTACTACGAACTCGGCGAGCTCCTGCTGGCGCAGGGCCGCAAAGAGGAGGCGCTGGATTACTTCCAGCGGTCGGCTTGCATTCTCCGTCGCGTGGGAACCGGTCAGGCCGCCGGTCCACCCGAAGAACTCAAGCACACCCGACTAAACAGCCTTAACCCCGTCACCTGAAGGCCTGTCGGTTCCGGTCTCATGCTACCGGGCGCTGCGCGGGGTGATCCCCTCGCCGCCCGCCGGGCCGAGCGTTACCTCCGTCCCATCGTCCAGCACCAGCAAGAGCTCGGGGCCTTCGTCCCGGACCTCCTGCACCGCCTCCTCGCCCAGGCCGAAGGTGTTGGCGGCACGGGTAGAGGAAAGGATGAAGGTGGTCGGCGGTCCCGTCGCCCCTCCCGGCCCGCTGGTGATGCGATCGACCTCCATGCTGAAGCGGGCTTCGAGATGCGGGGCCAGCCTGCCACGCACCTGCACCGTCCCGTGCTTGCGTACGAAGTCCCTGACCTTGCCGTACACATCGCCCACCGCCCTCACCTCCCGCATAGTTTTTGCGCGCCGGGCCCATCCTTTACCCCGGAGGCGACGGGCGGGTTGGAGATCGACGCCGATCTTTTTCGTCTGGACGGCAAGGTGGCGCTGGTGACCGGCGGCAGCCGGGGCATCGGCAAGGCCATCTGCCTGGGTCTGGCCACCTTCGGCGCGGACGTGGGCATCCTGGGGATCAGCAGCGCCACGGCGGATACCGTGCGCGAGATCGAGCGCCGGGGCCGCCGCGCGCTCTTCGTGCCGACCGACGTCTCGCGCATCGATGAGGTGCGGGCGGGGGTGGCCGAGGTCGAACGCGTGTTGGGCGGCATCGACATCCTGGTCAACAACGCCGGCGTGGGTGTGGTGACGCCGGCCGAAGCGGTCACCGAGGAGGAATGGCACCAGGTTATGGGGGTTAACCTGCGAGGCCTGTTTTTCACCAGCCAGGCGGTGGGTCAAAGCATGATACGGCGGGGACGGGGCGGCCGCATCATCAACATCGCCAGCATCTTCGGCATCGTCGGTAGCGAACTGGGAGCGAGCGTCTATCACGCCTCCAAAGGAGCCGTGGTCAACCTGACGCGGGCGCTGGCCTGCGAATGGGCCAAGCACGGCATCCTGGTAAACAGCATCGGTCCGGGGTTCATCGTCACCGACATGACGGCCGCGATCCACGAGCAGCCGCGCCTGGAGGAACTGCTGACGCGCCGGCATGCGCTGGGACGCTTCGGACGGCCCGAGGAGATCGTGGGCGCCGTCATCTTCATGGCCAGCGCGGCCTCCACCTTCGTGACGGGCGAGAACCTGTTCGTGGACGGCGGCTACACGGCCTGGTAGTTCGCTACCGCCTGCCGGGCACCGGTCTTCCCAGCAGCACCAGCCGATCGTGTCCGTCCTCCAGCATCACCTCGCCCAGCGGCGCAAGCTCGGCAAAGCCGCGCCGCACGAAGAAGCTCGCCGGGCCGTTGGGATGGGGACGGCCCCGGCCCGCCACCACCTGAACCTCGCGGTAGCCGAGACGATGGGCCTTGGCCAGGAAGGCCTCCAGCACCTGCGGCCGGTAGTCCAGGCCGTTACCGCGGGAGTAAAGGCAGGTGATGAAGCCGACGGCGGGATCCTTTCGCGGCAGCGGATAGGGAACCAGGGGCGACGGCAGATGCTCGATCGCCGCCACCGGCCTGCCTCCGTCCATGAGCAAAAGCCCAAGTTCCCCGCCCTTGACCTTCTCGGCCATACGTTCGGCCCAGGCCTGCTTCAGATCGCGGCCCGCACCGGGGAAGCCCTCGGGGGTGCAGAGCTGACAGGCCAGCGGTACAAGGCGCGGCGACAGCCTTTGCACACGGTCGCCCTGGACGGAACGCGACATGCGCTCGGGCAGGCCAACCACGTCGGAGACTCCCTCCTGCGCCAGCTCTACCAGGCGCCTGGCGCTCACGGGAGCGGCCAGACGGAAAAGCCCGTTGACCACGGTGAGAAAAGGGAAGAACATCTTGTGTCTTGACGCAACCTCGGGGTGGGCGCCGACATCCACGACCTCGAAGCTCGCCCCGAGCAGACCTGCTGCCTCCCGGGCCTGCTCCTTCATCCAGGCGTGCCACGGGCACTGAGCCCCGAAGTGCAGGAACCTGACTTTCCTGACTTCCAGCACTTGCCGGGCACCTCCCGCCGGCCTGAATGCTCGACCTGGCTGTAAGACGAAAAGGGCCGGCAAGAAGTTTTGGTCCCTCGGCTACCGGTCCTGGCGATCGGAAAGTGGATGCTGGAAGCCGCGGTGGTCGATGCGGTAGCGGTCGCGCAGCACCAGCCGTGACACGGGAACGATGCGATAACCCCGTGCCTTGAGCGTCTCGATGATGCGGGGCAGGGCGGCCGGGGTGCTCTCGGCGTTGTTGTGAAAGAGCACGATCGCCCCGGGATGCGCGCGACCGAGCACCCGGTCAGCGATCTGATCTGGGGTCACCTTCTTCCAGTCAAGCGAGTCAACGCTCCACTGCACGGTCAGGTAACCGAGCTCCTCGGCCACCTCGATGACCTTGTTGCTGTACTCGCCATATGGGGGGCGAAAGAGGAAGGGGGCCTGCCCGGTGGCCTCCTCCAGCTTACGGTGGACCACCAGGAGCTCGCGGGCGATCTCCTCGCGCGAAAGCGAGTTCAGATGGGGGTGGGTGGCGGTGTGGTTGCCCACCTCGTGCCCGCCCTCGAGGATCCGCGCCAGCACTTCGGGGTAGGCGTCGATCCAGAACCCCACGAGGAAGAAGGTGGTCTGGATGCCGTACCGCTCCAGCACCGCCAGTATCTCGGGGGTGCGCTCCGCCCCCCACGCGGCGTCAAAAGAGAAGGCCAGGATGGGCTCGCGGGTGGCCACCGCGTACACGGGCAGGCGGCGCGGCGCCCCGGCGCCGGCGGCCACCGCCCGGACGAACAAGCCGGGTGCCCGCGCGTTACAGAGAGAAAAAAGCAAGGTCGGCGCCAGCAGGGCCGCCACCAGGAGCGCCCGTCGGCGCAGCACCCAGACCACACCGCCACCCCCGCTCGAAGTCTACGGCCGGGGGTGGGCGCTCAGAACTCAGCCGGAGGCGATCCGCGCCGCCTTGCGGGCGTGCAGCTCGGCCACCGCGCTCTTGACCTCGGCGAGGCGCTTGCCGTGCAAGGGATAAAGGTACAGGCACCACATCGCCAACGCCAGCGCGGCTATGGGCACCGCGGTCATCAAAAGACGCAGCGTCAACACCGCGCCGGCCGGCTGCACCGCAAGATGGGCGTCATAGCCTCCCAGCCTGAGCATCCCCGCCATGACCAGGGCCTGCAGCGAGATGGCCAGCCGGATGAAAAAGCCGTTCACCCCAAAGTACATTCCCTCTCGCCGCGTGCCCGTGGCAAGCTCGTCCTCGTCGGTGACATCGGCCAGCAGTATGTTGACCAGCACGATAAGACCTGCCAGGCCGATGCCCATCAGGGCGGTGGTCACCGTTCCCGCGAGCGTGCTGCGAAGGAAGGCGAAGGGCACCAGCGTTGCCGCGAAGACGACGGTGGACGCCATCAGCGCCCAGCGCGCTCCCCGTCGCACCGCCGCCGCGGCCCAGACGTAGACCATGGGCAGGGCGGTGACGAAAGCCGCCGCCAGCATGACCGTGGTCTGGAGTTCACCTCCCCCGAGCACGTACTTGACGTAAAAAGGCACGGTGGCCGTGAGCACCACGAAGGTGAACTGGATGCAGGTGTTGGCCAGCACCGCGGTCAAGAAGGAGCGGTTACGGAAGGTGCAAGACAAGGCCTTCCCGAGGCCCAGCGGCGGATCCAGGGAGAACTCGGGGCGCTCGCGCCCTCCCCATACCGCGGCGACCAGCGCCAGCGCGGTGAGGGTGCCGAACATCGCCCCCATCGCTTTCCAGCCCCACGCCCCGTAGATGATGGGGGGCAGGGCGATGCCGAGGATCAGCCCGACGATGGAGAAGGCCTCGCGCCAGGCGGCCACCTCTGCCCGGTCCTCCAGTGTGGGGGCGATCTCGGGGTAAAGCGCCGTCCAGTTCAGGATCACCAGCGTGAAAAGGGTATCGAACAAAAAGACGATCCCCAGGAAGTAGGCGAACAGGGCCGTCATGCGTTCGGCCCCCACCGGCGGCGCCCACACGAGGTAGAACACCAGCGCCAGCGGGATCATCCCCAGCGCGATATAGGGGGTGCGCCTGCCCCACCGCGTCCTGGTGCGGTCGGACAGCTGACCGAACAGCGGGTCGTTCACGGCGTTCCAGATCCCGTAGAGGAAGAACCCTATCCCGTACAGCGCCGTGCTGAGCTTCATGACGTCGACGTAAAAGAACATCACGTAGGTGCCAAAAGCCTGGTAGGCCAGAGCCGCCGCCAGCGATCCCGCGCTGTAGGCTATTCTGTGGCTGCGCTTCACCGTGCCCATCCCTCCTCCGCGCCTGTCGCCGCCCCTTTCGGCCCCGGCTGCACGCATTCCTGCCGGCATGCCCGCGGCAGGGTTTTTCCGGCAGGCGGGGGAAACTCCTGACGATCCCAACTTCGAGGGAGGGAACCGGCCCCCATGACCGAGCCCCGAACCTTTCCCCTGGCCGAAGCCATCGCCCGCCGCCGGAGCATCCGCCAGTTCAAGCCCACCGCGGTGCCCGAGGAGCACCTGGAGGCCATGCTGGAAGCCGCCGTGCTCGCCCCCAGTGCCGGCAACCGACAGCCATGGCGCTTCCTGGTGATCCGCAACCCCGAGCTGCGCCAGCGGCTGGCAGCGGCCGCCCACGGACAGAAGTTCGTCGCCGCGGCCCCGGTGGCGCTGGTGGTGTGCGCCGACCTGCCGCGCACGGAGAGCCGCTACGGCCAGCGCGGGCGCGAGCTTTACGCCCTTCAGGACACGGCCGCCGCCATCCAGAACCTCCTGCTCACGGCGGTGGCCTACGGGTACGGAACCTGTTGGGTAGGGGCGTTCGACGAAGAGCAGGCGGCGGCGGTGCTCGAACTTCCCCCTTCGCTACGCCCGGTGGCCATCATCCCCATCGGCGTTCCCGCCGCCAGCCCACGTGCGCCCGGCCGTCTGCCGCTGGAGGAGGTGGTCGAGTACCGGGACTGACCGGGGTGGGCGCAGGAGCGCTTCTGGGACTGGGCCCGGGGCAGATGGAACTGCCGTGCGTGGTGGGCCGGGATAGCCACTACCGCCGGGCCCGCGGGGCCCAGCAGGAGAAAGTAACGCGCTTGGCCGTGCTTGCCGACGAGGATGCAAGCCTCCCGGAGGAGTTCGGTACCAGGGTCATGCGGCAGGACGGGTTGCCCCGTATGATTGGAGGAGGCCTGCGCCCAAGAGGCGTTGCTCGGCGGTGCCCGGCTTCGCCTGCTCCGCCTTTGACCCCAGCGGCGTCGGTTAGACCAAGTCTTTTTGCCACAGCCCGGGGAATACGCACCCCCCGGGCTGTTTCCCCACTTGCATACCGGCGCTCGCGCTGAGAACCCCCCTCCCCCCTTACTCAATGTCTATACATCGCATATACATCCGGAAGTCGCTTCGCAACACCGCGTAGAACCCGGATTGCAGTGATTACCGCGCGGCTGACCGGCCATCTCAGCGCCGCCTGCGGGCCAGCGACAGGATGCCCGTGCGGGTCAGGCGCCTTGCCACCCGCGGTCCGCGGCGGTAGCGCTCCCAGGAGACAAGGTCCTCCAACGGCAACCGCGGCGGGGCGGGGGAGGGTTCCGCGGGGTACCCGAGGGTCACGAGCCCCGCCACCTTCAGCCGATCGGGCACCCCGAGCGTCCCGCGGACCGCGGCCTCCCTGAAAGCGCCTATCCAGCAGCTACCCAGACCCAGCGCGTGCGCGGCGAGCATCAGGTTCTGGCCCGCGAAAGCGCAGTCTATGAGGTGCCAGCGTCCGGCCGCGGGGTCGGCCAACACGGCGATGACCACCGGTGCCTCGGCCAGGTGCCGCCACCGCAGCGGTCCTGGCCCCGCACGCCGGCACAGCTCCTGGCGCAGTTCGGCGCGCGTGACCACCACGTACCGCCAGGGCTGGCGGTTGACCGCGCTGGGAGCCCACCGTGCCGCGTCCAGCACCTCGAGGATCACCTCCTTCGGCACCTCCCGCGGCAGGTAACGCCGGACGCTCCTGCGGCCCCGGATGTTGGCGAGGACCGCCTCCCGGGCACCTGGCTTGGGGTCCTGTATTCCCATGCCGATACCCCCGCCCTGTGGCACCTGGCGCCCCGCGTCCGGGATTCACATAAGATGTTGACACAACTTGCCCCGGGGGAGGAGGCAGCCAGGTGCTGGTCGTCATCAAAGGCACACCCGACGACGTGGTCCGGCTGCCGCCCGCGCTGGCGGCGGAAGGCGAGCTTCGACCCGGTTCGCCGATCGCGCTCCGCCTGGGGGCAAGCCGCACCACCGCCCGCGCCTTCGCCGCCGAAGGCGCCGCCATGGGGATGGGAAGGCTGCCGGCGCGGCGGCTGGGCCTGCCGCTGCCGCTCAGGCTGCACGCCCTCTGGGAGCACGGACCGCATGCCCTGCGCCTGGGCCCGGTGGTCGGCATCCTCGTGCGCAAAGCCCCCAGCCGCTACGGCCCGTTCGGTCCCCAGGCCGGCTTCATCCGCGAGCTGATGGCGGCCGCCGACCGGCTGGGTGTCCTTCTGTACGGTTTCGGTCCCGGCGACGTGGACTGGCGCCGCCGCCGGGTACGCGGCTACCGTTTCACCTCCAGGGGATTCTGGACCCGCGGTGCCTTTCCCTACCCCGACGTGTTGTACGACCGTGGCTTTTTCCGAGGCGCAGCCTACCGGCGGTACTGGGCGGTCCGCTCGCGCCTGGCCCGGTCCTGGTCCCGCATGCGTTTCGTTAACGCCGTATTCGGCGATAAGTGGACGGTACATCGTATCCTCAGCCGTACGCCCTCGCTCCGCCCCCATCTTCCCCAGACCCGCCTCTGCCGGGGGGTGGGAGACATCCTGGCGATGGTCAGACGGCACGGCACCGTGTACCTGAAGCCGGCGGGGGGTGCCAAGGGCAAGGGCATCGCCCGGCTGATGCGGGTGGGCAGGGGCCGCTACCAGCTCAGCAGCGGAAGGCGGTCCTGGCGAGGAGCCCTGGTTCCCCTGGCCCGGCGAGCCCGCCGTCTGCTCACGCGCCGCCGCTGCCTGGTTCAGCAGGGGATCGATCTCGCCCGACCCTTCGGCCAGCCCGGCGATCTGCGCCTGGTCGTGCAGAAGGACGCCGGGGGCAGCTGGCAGGTGACCGGAGGGGCGATGCGGGTAGCCGCCCCCGGCCGTGTCACCTCCAACCTGCACCGCGGAGGATGGGCCGCCCCCCTGGAGACGGCGGTACGGGCGGTGGTCGGGGACGAGGGTTACGCCTCCACCATGGCGACGATCCACCGCCTGGCGACCGAGGTGGCGCGGGCCGTGGAACGTGCGCGCGGGCCGAGCGGTGAAATGGGGGTCGACCTGGCCCTTGACCGGCAGGGCAAGGTCTGGTTCCTCGAGACCAACTCCAAACTTGCCCGGGCCATCTTCCTCAAGCTGGGCCAGACCAATACTCGGCGCGAGGCCATCGAGCGCCCGCTGGTCTGGGCCGCCCGCATCAGCGGGTTTGGGGCCGCGGAAGGAGGAACGCCTTGGCCAGACTGAGGGTGCTTACCGGAAACCTGCCGGACGGTCGGGTGGCCGTTCCCTTCGCCGTGCTGCGCCGCCTCGGGCTTGCCGCCGGCGGCACGGTGAGGTTGCAGGCGGGCCTGTGCGCGACGACCGCCGCCCTCGAGGCGGGAGCGCCGCCGGGCCGCATCGTGCTGTCGGCGGCGGCGGCCGAGGAGTTGACGCTGCCACCCGGCCTGCGCGTGAGCGTCTGGCGCACCGCGGACGGACGGCTGCGTCTGGGACCGCTGGTGGGTCTTTTCACCGTGCGGCGCGGCCGCCGGCGTTTCGGTCCCCAGACCCCCTTCGTGCGCGCGGTGGCCCGGCGCGGCAGGCGGGCGGGTGTGGTCGCCTACATCTTCACCCCTGACGAGGTGTGCTGGGAGTCGCTTACCGTCCTGGGCTGCTTCCGGCAGGGAAGACGGTGGCTCCAGGCCCGCCTGCCCTTGCCCGACGTTGTCTACGACCGCGTCTCCACCCGGACCGATGAGGAACTTGCCCCCGTCGCCGAGGCACGGCGGAGACTCCAGGAGCTTCTGCCGGGACGGTATTTCAACCCGGGCTTTTTAGACAAGCAGGCGGTGCACGAGATGTTGTCCCGCGACCCGGTGCTGGCCGCGCACCTGCCCGCCACCGAAAGCTTCACCCCCGAGGTCCTGGAACGCATGCTCCGTCGTTACCGGAGGGTCTACCTCAAACCGGTGGGCGGGAGCCTGGGGCGCGGCATCGTCCGCGTGACCCGTACGGGACGGCGCCGGTACGTCTTTCGCCGTTCGGGTGGAGGAAGAGGAACCGCCCGCGGCCCGGAGCGGCTCACCGCTCGGCTCGGCGGCCTGCTCGGCCGCCGGCCTTACCTCGTGCAGCAGGCGGTGCCCCTCGCCACGTACGGCGGCCGTCCCTTCGACGTGCGGGTGCTGATACAGAAGAACGGCAGCGGGCGCTGGGTGATCACCCGCACCTACGCCAGGGTGGCGGGTGCGGGCAGGATCGTCTCCAACGTCTGTCGAGGGGGAAGGGGCCAGGGACTGGGGCGGGTGCTGCGGTGGACGGTCCGGGGGAGACCCCAGCGCACCATCAGGCGGGTCAGCCGCCGCGTGGCAAGGGTGCTGGAGGCCGAAATGGGATGTCCTTTGGGGGAACTGGGTGTGGACCTTGCCGTCACCCGTGGCGGAAAGGTCTTCGTGCTGGAGGTCAACTCCAAACCCTATCGCATGACCTGGGGCTGGGGGTCAGGACCCACCTTTCGCTATCCCCTCGCCTACGCCAGGTACCTGGCCAAAAAGCCTGACGGGTCGAAAAGTGGGGGGAGCAGGTGAGCAAGCTCTTCTTGTATCCACCCGGCGACGCCACCGCCGGGCGACTGGCAGAGCACCTGGCCGCCCTGGGCATGTCCTGTGCCCATGGCCCCGGCCAGGGGCAATGGGACGTGCTGGTGCGATGGGGAACGCTCGAGGGCGAGGACCGCTACCCTTTCGTGCTCAACGACCGCAGGGCGCTGGAGAGCGTGGGGTCCGAGACCGCCGCCTGTCTGAGACTGCACCGCATGCGGGTGTCGGCCCGGGCCGGGACCGGACGTCAGCGACGTGGCCGCTACCGTGTGTTCGTGTGTGACCTGCGTACCGTCGCCCTCTTTCGACGGTCGCGGCGCGGGTACCGCAGGGTACTGCGGCGGTCCGGGCGGCAGCTGGAGATGTGCCAGGGCGCGGCCAGGGCCCTTTACCTGCTGGGACTGGATTTCGGCGCGGTGGATGCCGCCCCCGGCGTCAGGCGGCCCTTCATCTTCGCCGTGCACCCCTGCCCACCACTGCCGAGCTCACTGGTCAAGCGCTTTGCGCGGGCACTGGCCGACGCGGCCACCGACCTCGAGCGGGCCGCGCTGGCGCGCCGCCAGGCGACCGGCCTGCCCTCCTCGGCGGTGCTCGGGGCCGACCCCGAGTTCATGCTGGCCAGTCGCCGCACCGGGCGCATGGTCCCCGCCTCGCGCTTCTTCCCCCGCTACGGGCCTGTCGGGTGTGACCGCCGGACGGTGTGGACGCCGCGGCCCGAGCGACCGCTGGCCGAGATCCGCCCGCGGCCGCGCTCCAACCCGCAGGAACTGGTGGAGGCGATCCGTCAGGGACTGCGCCGCGCGCTCGGCCGCGCCTCGCGACGCCGGGTGAAGGCGGTCGCCGGCAACATGCCCTTTCGCGGCTTTCCCACCGGCGGCCACATCCACTTCTCCCGGCGCCGCCTGAGCACCCGGCTGCTGCGCGCCCTTGACAACTACCTGGCGTTGCCCTTGCTCATGGTGGAAAACAGCGCCACCGCGCGGCGGCGGCGCTACCGCTACGGCCTGCTGGGCGACTGGCGCTGGAAGCCGCACGGCTTCGAGTACCGAACCCCGGGAAGCTGGCTGGTCTCCCGCGAACTCGCCCTCGGCGTGCTGAGCCTGGCCAAGGTCGTCGCCGACGACTACGACTGCCTGCCGGCCGCTCCGCTGCGCGACCCCGCCCTCGCCCGTGCCTTTTACCGGTGCGACAAGCAGGTGCTGCGGCCGCTCATCCCCGGCCTGTGGCGCGACCTCGGCCTGGCTCCCTCCTATCACCTCTACCGCGCCGACATCGACCGGCTGCGCCGCCTGATCGACAGCGGCTGGGAGTGGCGCGAGCGCGAAGACCTCCGCCGCCAGTGGGAACTGGTCCGGCGGCGCCGGCGACGCCGCTAGGCCGCCACCCTCAGTCCTCGCGCTGGCCGATGGCCGCCGCAAGCGCCAGCACCGCGCGCCGCGCCCATTCGTTCCGGGCCGCCAGGGATTCGCGGGCCGACACCTCCACGAGGAAGGCGTGGACCTTGAGGATCTCACCTGTGGCCCGTGCCAGGCTGCCCTTCACCGGGTTACGCAGTGCCGTCCAGCGGGCGAGGACGGTCACCGGGCCCGCGTTCAACGCGCCCACCACGCGGGCGGCCAGCTCGGCCGTGCCCGGGTTGGGGTAGTAGATCACCGTCTGGCCGTACTCCCCGGTGCGGGCAAGGTAGTAGTCCTTGCCCTCGAGCAAGGTGATCAGGTGGGTGACCCCGTTTCCGGTGACGGCCTGCCAGATGGCGGTCGCCAGCGGGCCCTCGGGAGCCTGTCCTGCGATCTGGGGAAACGCCCGATTCAGGTCGCCCTCGCCGGGAGCGGTGCGCGTCCCGAGCTCCACCGCCAACCGCGCGGCCTCGGGGATCAGAAGCAGCGTCCCCCGTGTGGGGCGGAGCTCGTCGATCAGCGATCTGACCGCGGGAGCCGACCACCGCTCATCGCCACGCAGTCCTCCTACCACCATCAGCACCGGTCCCGGACGGCCGCTCGCGATGCGGTACATGAAGGTGGCATCCTTCGTCCCCGCGGCCAGCACCTCCCGGCTCACCCCTTCGGGCAGCACGGGAGGAACCGGCGGCGGGCAGATGCCGTGTGCCATCCCGAGCGTTTCGAGCAAGGCGGCCACCGCGCGCCAGCCCTGCTCGGCTCGTTCGGCCAACGTCTCCCGCCGGCACAGCTCCACCAGAAAGGCGGGCAGCCCCAGCACCTCTCCGGCCGCCCGGGCCAGGCTGCCCCGCACCGGATTGCGCAGCACGGTGAAGCGCGCAAGCGCCCGCTCCAGGACACGGTTGACCCCGTCCGCCATGGCGGCCGCCAGATCCTGGGAGCCGGCGACGGGGAAGTGGATCACGGTCTGACCGAACTGACCGGTCCCGGCCAGGTAGTAATCGTCGCCTTCCACAAAGGACACCAGGTACTGAACGCCTTCGGTGCGTACGAGGTTCCAGATGGCCCCCGCCACCGCGTCGGTCGGGCTCTCGCCCGCGGCCCGGGGGAAAGCCCGGTTGAGGTCGCCGGCCCCCCCGGCGGTACGGGTGCCCGCCGCCAGCGCGGCGGGGTTTGCCTCCGCCAGCACCAGCAGCCTGCCGGCGCCCACCTCCAGGCCCGCCACACGGCGGGCAGCCTCCACCGCTCCGGGCTCGTCTCCGCGCAGGCCTCCCACCACCAGTACGGTGGGGCCCGGCCGGGGGCCGTGGTAGATGTGCAGGGTGGCCCCGGGGTATGGCGTCCTGGTCTCACGGGCAGGGAGCGGGAAGGCGCGCTCGCGCAGACCCAGCCTTGCCAGAAGCGCGTCCACCACCCGCATGCCCAGCTCCACCCGCTTCGCCACGGGTTCGCGGGCACACAGGTCTACCAGGATCGCGCGCGTTCCCAGAAGATCCCCGGACGCCCGGGCCAGGCTGCCGGGGACCGGGTTGCGTAGCGTGCTGAAGCGGGCGACCGCCGCGAGGTCGAGCCGATTGAGATCGGCGGCCACGCCGGAGGCCAGCTCCGCCAGGCCAGGCCGGTCGACGTGGATCAGGGTGTGGCCGAACTTGCCGGTTCCCGCCAGGTAGTAGTCGGTGTCCTCGGTGAAGGTCACCATGTAGTCCACCGCGTACTCCCGGACCACCTGCCAGATGGCAGACGCCAGCTCATCGCCAGGGGCTTCGCCGGCCGAACGCGGGAACTGGCGGTTGAGATCGACACCGCCCGGCGAGGCCTGGCCTAGCTCGATGGCCAGCCGGTGGGCCTGGGGCAGCACCAGCAGCCGGCCGCGGTCCACGTGGAGGTCACGGGCACCTTCCGCCGCCAGCACCGCTCCCGTTTCCGTTCCCCGCAATCCGCCCACCACCATCACCGTGGGACCGGGCAGTCCGCTTTCCTGCACGTAAAGGCTGGTGGCATGGGCGCTACCGGGCAGAAGCACCCGACGCACCACTCCGGGGCCGGGATCGGGCGGCTCGGGAGGAAGGTAACTCCGCTCCTTCATGCCGAGGCGGGCGAGGAGGGCGTCGACCACCCGGGCGCCGTGCTCCGCGCGCTCCTCCAGCGGCTCACGGGCGCACAGCTCCACCAGATAGGCGCGGATACCCAGCACCTCGCCGGCCGCGCGGGCAAGGCTGCCCGGCACCGGGTTGCGCAGCACGGTGAAAGTGGCAAGGTTGCGTTTGACCGCCAGGTTGACGTCGGAGGCCATGCCGGCCGCCAGTTCCTCGGCCCCGGCCACGGGGAAGTAGATGACCGTCTGGCCGTACTGACCGGTACGGGCAAGGTAG
Organism: Symbiobacterium thermophilum; assembly: GCA_020725145.1. Classification (GTDB taxonomy): domain Bacteria; phylum Bacillota; class Sulfobacillia; order UBA995; family UBA995; genus DYFO01. Next base: position 7,525 of record DYFO01000001.1, on the reverse strand, counting down.
TAGTCGGTTCCCTCCACGAAGGTCACCAGGTGGTCCACCCGGTAGGTCGTCAGCAACTGCCACAGGGCGGTGGCCAGTGCGCCCGTCGGCTGCTGGCCGGCGGCACGCGGGAAGGCGCGGTTGAGATCGCCCTCGCCCGGGGCCTCGCGTTGACCGGCCGCCAGCGCCCGGGCATTGGCCTCCGGTAGCACCAGCAGCTTGCCGGCGGTCACCTCGAGTTCGGCGGCCAGGCGGGCGGCGGCCACTGCACCGGGCTCGTCGCCCCGCAACCCTCCCACTACCAGCACCACGGGGCCTTCATTCCCGCTGTCCCACGCGTAAAGCACCGTCTCGTCGGGGGTTTCAGCGAGGACAGGCAAGATGTTCAGGCCGGGCTCCAGGGGTTCGGGTCCCGGGTCGTCGTCCTCACCCGCGCCCGGCGGTATGTCGTTGCCCGGAGGACCTTCGGGCGGAGGCGGCGTACCCGGTGCCGTCAGGCCGAGCTCCCGCAGGAAGATCTCCACCAGCTGCACCTGGTAGCGGATGCGGGTGTCCAGCGGCAGCTTGCGCGAGGTCTCGAAGATGTAGGAGTTCACCCCAAGGTACTGCGCGGTAGCGCGGGCGATGCTGCCGGCGACCGGGTAGCGCAGCAGCGTGAACTTGTGCAGACTCGTGGTGATGCCACGGTTGAGTTCGTTGACCGCCAGCTGCCCCAGGCGGGTAGCCTCGGTCCGGGGGTAGTGGATCAGGGTCTGTCCCACCGAATCCACCGCGGGGTTCAGGTAGAAGTCAAGGGCTTCGTGCAGATCAACGTACCACTGCACCCCGTAGGTCCTGAAGACCTCCCAGATCTCGCGGGCCAACAGCCGGGTGGGCTCGGTGCCGGGCGAGGTCGGGAAGACGCGGTTGAGGTCGTAGCCCCCGGAGGGGATGCGCGCGCGCTCTTCGACCGCGGGCCGGTTGGCCTCGGGGATGACGATGAAGGTGCCGGCGTGGATCTCGCGGTTGATGAAGCGGCGGGCCGCCATCCAACCCGCGATCTCGCTGCCGTGCACCCCTCCGGTGATCATGAACACCGGCCCCGGTGCCGATCCCCGGATCACGTACATCGTGGTCTGGTAACGACTGCCCGGTGCCAGCTCCCGGGTCTCCACCACGAAGGCATGGGCCGGCACCGACCGGCACAAGGCAACGAGCAGGCCCAAAGCCATGGCCAGCACGAGGGAGTGGCTCAACCGACGACGAAGGAGGAACCTGGACACGGGGCCACCTCTTTCTTCTCTCCCCAGGACGAGGCGAACGGTGAAAATGGGTCCAACCTGGGGTTATTATGGTGGCCACCCCATTCGGCGGCAACGCAGGAGGTTCCTCCCTATTGTAGCAGGTATTTTGCACCAGAAGTGGCAAGATAGCTGGGGTTTTTTCCAGGAAGGGGCGGAGAAGTTGCCGATTGCTATGAGGCAGGAGGGGCTATGAGGAACCCCCGGAGCAACAACGAGTACCGCTACCGGAGTCCGGTCGCTTCCAGCACGGTGTCGACTACCGTCAGGTGATGCGCTATGCGGGTGGACAGGGGAAGTCGCGAGCAGGTCTCGGCGATGCAGGCGTGGATGCCGAGGTACTGGCCTGCGGCGCGGGCCAGGCTGCCCTCCACGGGGTAGCGGACCAGGGTGAAGCGGCGAAGGGGCTGGGTAATGCCACGGTTGAGGCGCGCCAGGGCGGTCTCCAGCACCTGCCGGGTGACCTCGGAAGTCGGGTAGTAGATGATCGTCTGGCCCACCGAGGAGGTGTTGGGGTTCAGGTAGAAGTCGTAACCCTCGTGCAGGTCGACCAGCCAATCCACCGCGAACTCCGTCAGCACCCCCCATATCTCGCGGGCCGGCGTCAGGGTGGGCTGCCGGCCGGGTGCGGTGGGGAACGCCCGGTTAAGATCATATCCCCCGGGGGGCACGCGGCTGCCCGCGGCCACGGCCGGACGGTTGGCTTCGGGCAGCACCAGCAAGGTGCCGGCGGTCACCTCGTAGCCGGCCACGCGGCGAGCGGCCAGGTAACCCGCCCGCTCGCTGCCGTGCACGCCGCCCACCACCATGACGACGGGACCGGGGCGTCCGGACCGGATGATGTGGAGCTCGGTCTCATAGCGCGTTCCCGGGGCCAGCAGCCGGACTTCGGCAGCCTCGCCGCGGAACGGCAAGATCAGCACGGCGAGCAGGAGCAGCGTGGCCAGGAGGATCTGTCTCGGACGGTCAGAAGACGACAAACTCGGCCCTCCTTCCTGTGCGTCGAAATAAATCCAGCTATAACAGGTTTTCGCTGCGGCCGGGTACCCGTCCTCTCGCCCGCCCGTGGTAATGCCTGGTATGACGGTCTTTTCGACGAGGAGGCTGATCCCGTGACCCAAGACACCGTGAACCTCAAAACGGCCATGGCACGGACGGTCCGCGAGCTTTACCGTGCCGGGTTGTTCGGCCCAAGCAGCGGCAACGCCAGCGTGCGCGTCGGCGAGGACGCCGTGCTGATCACCCCCCAGGGTCTCTTCAAGGGAGGGCTGCAGGCCAGAGACCTCGTGCTGGTCGACCTGTCCGGCCGGGTGCGGGAGGGAAACGGCGTTCCCTCCCGCGAGACCCCTTTACACCTGGCCGTCTACCACGCCTGTCCGGACACCGGGGCGGTGATTCACTCGCACCCGCCCATGGCTACGGCCTTGGGGCTGTACGACCTGCCGGTGCGCGCGGTGACGCTGGAGGCGCTGACCTTCCTCGAGCTGCCGGTGGTCGAGTTCTTCCCGCCGGGAAGCGTCGAGCTGGCCCAAAACGTGGCCCTCGCCCTGCGCGGCGCGCCGGCCGCGCTCATGCGCAACCACGGTGCGGTTACCCGGGGTCGTGACCTGCGTCACGCCGCGGACCTGACCCATGCCCTCGAGGCGACTTGCCGGTCGCTCGTGCTGGTCCGAATGCTCGGGGGCGAGCCGGCCACCATCCCCGGGCCCTTCGAGACCGCCGCCCGCGGAGGAGCGGACCCGTAGGCGGCGAAAGAGAAGTGGCGCACGTCAAGAGAACATCCAAGATCGGAGTTGGGGTCTTTTGAGTGAACGCGACACGGTCCTGCTTTCGGGCAACGAGGCGGTGGCGCTGGGGGCTTATGAAGCGGGGGTCAAGGTGGCCGCCGCCTATCCGGGCACACCCAGCACCGAGATCCTCGAGAACCTGGCCTCCTACCCCGGTGTCTACTGCGAGTGGTCGAGCAACGAGAAGGTGGCGCTTGACGGGGCCATCGGCGCGGCCTACGCCGGAAGGCGCGCCCTTGCGGCCATGAAGCACGTGGGGCTCAACGTGGCCGCCGATTCGCTGTTCTACGCCGTCTACACCGGACTTGGAGGCGGTGGCCTCGTGGTGGCGGTGGCCGACGACCCGGGCATGCACAGCTCCCAGAACGAGCAGGACAGCCGCCAGTACGCCCGGTTCGCCCGCGTCCCCATGCTGGAGCCGTCCGACAGCGCCGAGGCCCGGCAGTACGTGAAGGTGGCCTTTGAACTCAGCGAACGCTTCGATACCCCGGTGCTTTTGCGCCTGACCACGCGCACCTCCCACTCCCGCAGCCCCGTCGCCGTCGCAAGCGCCCCCGCCGGCGTGGCCGGCCGCGGTAGACCGGCGGTGGCCGACCCCTTGCCGGTGCCCGATCCCCACGCGCGTAGCGCCGCCGCGGCGCTGGCCGAGCTGGCGGCCGACCCCGGCAAGTACGTGATGGTGCCCGGTAACGCCCGACTGCGTCACCCCATCGTGGAAGAACGCATGGCGGCCGTCGCCGACTGGGCGGAGACGTCGGGGCTTTGCCGCACGGAGCCGGGCGACCTCAAGGTCGGCGTGGTCACCGCCGGCGTGGCCTACCACTACGCCCGCGAGATCCTTCCGTCCGCTTCCTTCCTCAAGCTGGGAATGGTGTGGCCGCTTCCCCGCCGGGCGATCGCGGACTTCGCCTCAAGGGTCGCCAGGGTGCTGGTGGTGGAAGAGCTCGATCCGTTCCTCGAGGAGGCCCTGCGCCTCATGGGAATCGAGGTCGAGGGCAAGCGCTACTTCCCGCTGGTGGGCGAGCTCGACCCCGCCGCCGTGCGCCGGGGAATGGCGGCGGCCGGGCTGGTCGCTCCGGCGCCTTCACCCTGCCCGCCTCCCACCCTGCCCGCGCGGCCCCCGGTGCTGTGCCCCGGTTGCGGGCATCGGCCGATCTTCTATGCCCTGCGGCGGCTGGGGACGGTGGTCTTCGGCGACATCGGCTGCTACACCCTGGGAGCCCTGCCGCCGCTTGCCGCCCTGCACACCTGCGGCTGCATGGGAGGCGGACTGGGCAACCTGCAGGGCGCACTCAAGGCCCTGGAGTTCGACGCTTCCGATGTGCAGGCCGAGGACGGCACTTTTCGCGGGCGGCCGGTGGCGGTCCTGGGCGACTCCACCTTCTTTCACGCCGGCCTGCCCGCCCTGGCCAACCTGGCCTACAACCAGGGCGGGGGACTGGTGGTCATCTTGGACAACCACACCACCGCCATGACCGGGCACCAGGACCACCCCGGAACCGGGCGCACGCTCATGGCAAAGACCGCTCCCGCCCTGGACCCCGAGGCAATCGCCCGCGCCCTCGGCGTCGAGCAGGTGGCCACCGTCGATGCCTACGACCTCGACGCCTTCCTCAGGACTGCGCGCGAGTTCCTCGCGTCCCGGCGGCCGGCGGTGATCGTCGCCCGCCGGCCCTGCGCCCTCAAGACGCGCCGGCGGCAGCGTGCCCCGCTGGTGGTCGCCGAGGCGTGCAACGGCTGCGGCATCTGCCTGCGGTTGGGATGCCCGCCCCTGCTGAGGGACGGCGAGAAGGTGCGGGTGGATCCGGATCTCTGCACCGGCTGCGGCGTCTGCGTCGCCGTCTGCCCGCGCCGGGCACTGACCACCGAAGGGGGAGAAGGATGATGCCGGAACTTGACTTCATCCTGGCGGGAGTAGGAGGGCAGGGGATCATCCTCGCGGGCGACGTGCTGGCCGAGGTCGGCTTGCGGACCGGGCATGATGTCAAAAAGTCTGAGGTGCACGGCATGGCGCAGCGAGGAGGGGTGGTGACCAGCCACGTGCGGTGGGGCAAAATCGTGCGCTCGCCGTTGATCGAGCCGGGAACCGCCCACTTCGTCCTGGGCTTCGAGGCGCTGGAAGCGGCCCGTGCCGCTCACTACCTCGGCGACGGGGGCGTGGCGGTGGTGAACCGCTACCGCCTGCCGCCGCCGTCGGTGACCGCGGGGCAGGCCGCCTACCCCGGTGACGACGAGGTGGAGGCCCTCATCACCGGTCGCGGCGCCACCGTCGCCTGGGTCGAGGCCAAGACCCGGGCCTCGGCGCTGGGGCACCCCGCGCTGGCCGGGGTCTACCTGCTGGGCTACCTGTCGGCCACGCCGGTCCTGGCCGGGTCGGTACCCCGGGATGTCTGGCTGGCGGCGCTCGAACGGCTGGTGCCCGAAACCCACCGGGAGCTCAACCGCCGGGCGTTTGTCGAAGGAAGGGAAAACGCAGCAGGTTGATCTTCGCGGGGACGGGGGGCCGCAGCAGCCGCGAGCCGGTGCGCGTGCCGGCGGCCAGCCAGAACACCGCCAGCCAGGCCTGTACCGCCGGGCCGGCGAGGAGGGCGCTGGCCACCGTCCCCGCTCCCACCGGACCCCCCAGGAGGTAGCCTGTACCCACCACCGCCAGTTCCAGCGTGCTGCGGACCTGGGCCACCGGCCGGCCGGTCACGCGCACCAGCCCGAGCATCAGCGAATCGCGCGGACCTGCTCCCAGGTCCACGCTGAGATAGGTGGCGATGCCCAGCGTGGCCACCATGTTGCCGCCCAGCAGGCCGACCCACCGCGCGGGCCCGCTCGCGAAGGCGGGGACAAGGTCGGCCCGCAGCACCATGTCAAGGAAGAAGCCCACCATCAACATGTTCAGCCAGGTTCCCAGGCGCGGTCGCACACCGAGCGCCACCGCTCCCAGCAGCACCGCCAGGCCCACGAGCTGCGTCGCCATCCCCACGGTGAGCGGGAGGCGGCCTGCCAGCCCAAGGTGCAGGACGGTCCACGGAGCCACTCCCAGGTGGGCCTCGATGACCATGGCGGAACCGTAGGCCAACAGGAAGAAACCTGCCAGCAGCAGGACGAACCGGACGGCCGACGTGGCGGGAGGCACCTTGAACTCCTCCTTTACCAGGTAGCCTTCGTCCGCCTGCCGCCGTGCTCCTGCCGGGCATCCTCTGCTATAATGGAGGCGACTTCAGTACGTGCCGGGAGGTGAGGGGAGATCGTGCTCGAGTTCTTGCAGCAAGAGCTTGATCGGCTCCGGGAGCAGGGCCTGCTGACCACCATTCGCACCATCTCCAGCCCGCAGGGAGCGTACTTCGTGGCCGACGGCCGCAGGGTGCTGAACCTGTGCTCCAACAACTACCTCGGCCTGGCCAACCATCCCGAACTGGTGGCGGCGGCCCGCCGTGCCGTCGAACGCTTCGGGGTGGGGCCGGGGGCCGTACGCAGCATCGCCGGCACCATGTCGCTTCACCTGGAGCTCGAGGACAAGCTGGCCGCCTTCAAGGAAGCCGAGGCCACCTCGAGCTTGCAGTCCGGTTTTGCCGCCAATCTGGCGGTGATCCCCCTGCTGGTGGGGGAAGGCGACGTGATCTTCAGCGACGAGCTGAACCATGCCAGCATCATCGACGGTTGCCGGCTGAGCCGCGCCCGTATCGTGCGTTACCCTCACTGTGACCCCGCCGGCCTGGAGGCGTGCATGGAGGAGACGCTCCGTGAGGCAGGGGAGGGGACCCGTCGCCTGGTGATCACCGACGGCGTGTTCAGCATGGACGGCGACGTGGCCCCGCTACCCGCCCTCGTGGAGGTCGCCCGGCGTCACGGGGCCATGGTAATGGTGGACGACGCCCATGGCGAGGGGGTGCTGGGCGACCACGGCCGGGGGGCCGTGCACCATTTCGGACTGACCGGCCAGGTGGAGGTGGAAGTCGGCACTCTCTCCAAGGCGTTCGGGGTGGTCGGGGGATACGTCTCGGGTCCCCGGGTGCTCGCCGACTTCTTGCGCCAGCGGGGCAGGCCGTTCATCTTCTCAAGCGCCCTCACCCCGGCGGATACCGCCGCGGCCATCGCCGCCGTGGACCTTCTGGCCGGGGACGACTCCCTGGTACGGCGGCTCTGGGACAACACCCGCTACTTCAAGGAGGAAATGCGCCGGCTGGGGTTCGACCTCGGCCGCAGCCAGACGCCCATCACCCCGGTGATGATCGGCGAGGCGCCCAAGGCCCAGGAGTGCAGCCGCCTGCTCTTCGAGCGGGGCATTTTCGCCCAGGCCATCGGCTTCCCCACCGTGCCGCGTGGCCAGGCGCGCATCCGGGTCATGATCTCCGCCGTGCATTCCCGTGAGGATCTGGACTTCGCGCTGGAACGCTTCGAGGAGGTAGGCAAGGAACTCGGCATCATCTGAGCCCATGGCTGCGTCAAGCTGTGAACAAAGCGAGCATGGATGCGGGTCGGTGAGGG